>NZ_JBFBCE010000062.1:0-56144 GCF_040689595.1 Streptosporangium sp. NPDC051023
TGGAGTTCCATCTGCGTAATGCCGGGGCCTGGGCGAACCGGGCCACGGGTGAGGATCTGGCGACCCAGATCGACCCCGACTTCGTCTTCGGGCCCCAGGTCTCGACCGTGGGCACCTCTGCGGCCTGACCTGGCCGATCTCGCTACGGCGAAGGCCGGCCAAGCACCCTTCCTGGTGTCCTGATCTCGAGGTTCCGCGCCATCGGCGACGGGACCACCAAGGCGTTGCCCAGGTGCCCGTGCTTGGTGCTGAAGGCGTCTAGGGAACTCGGGGGAAACGGTCTCAGGGCTTTCTGCCCACCCCGCACACGATCAGCGCCTGCGAGGGGTCGTCGTAGAGCGGGAAGTCGTCAGGCCGCCACTCCGGCAGCCAGACGAGCCCGGGATCCACCAGTTCGAAGCCGTCGAACAGCTCCCGGATGTCCGTCCTCGAGCGCAGCACGAGCGGTGAGTTGGCCCGCTCGTAGACCTTGGTGCCCTTTCTCGCGGCCTCGGCCCGTGAGTCGTGGGTCCCGTGGGAGAGGACCAGGTAGCTGCCGGACGGCAGGGCGTCCCGGAGCGTGGCGATGATGCGGCGGGGGTTCTCGGCCTCGGTGATGAAATGCATGATGGCCACCAGGAGCACGGCCACGGGCTTGGAGAAGTCGAGGTGTTTGTGGACCTCAGGGGACTGCAGGATCTCCTCCGGCCGTCGCAGGTCGCCTGCGGCCACCGTGACCTCGCCCTTGACCCCCCGCAGGAGTGCCCTGGCGTGCGCGAGGACGATCGGGTCGTAGTCGATGTAGGCGACCCGGGCCTCCGGCCTGATCTCCTGTGCGACCTCGTGGACGTTGCCTTGCGTCGGCAGTCCGGTGCCGATGTCCAGGAACTGCTCGATGCCCTCCTGCGCCAGGAACCTGACGGCCCTGCCGAGAAAGGCACGGTTCTCCCTGGCGGCGATCCGCACCTCGGGGACAGCGGCGAGGATCTCTTCCGCGGCGAGGCGGTCGGTGGGGAAGTTGTCCTTCCCGCCGAGGTAGTAGTCGTACAACCTGGCGACGCTTGGAGTGTTGACGTCGATCCCGCGTTGCGTCCACTCTTCGTCGGCCACGTTCACCCTCCGCCTGAACAGTCGTGAAGATCCCTAACCTGAGAGTAATGCCCAATCTGTAGCCGTAGGCAATATTTTCGGGGGAAAGTATTGTCGGTCTGTTGCCTCTGGGCTGCGGTCGGACCGGTTCCGGGCCGTCCCAAGGCGGGGTTTCGGGGCCCGGGTGGGGCTGACGGATTGTGCCGGGATGATGTGGGAGCGATACCAGCGGGGCGTATCGCGCTGAATCGGGGTATTCGGTGCCTGCGCCGTACCGGTCTGGCGGGTCGCCATGCGGGTTCCGTCGCTTCTTCCCGCGCGAGGCCTCCCCCGTCTGTTCGGTGAGGCGCCGGGACCTCGCGCGGGGCGGCGTTCGCACGGCGCGAAAAGCCTGCCCGGAGCGAGGGAAAGGCGGAAGCCCAGGGGCGCCCTGGGCTTCCGCTTTCACATGGGCCTGATGGCTGGGCGCCGTTCCTCGTGAAGGATCACAAGGACTAGCGGCGGTCCCAGCCGCCGCCCCAGACCCGGAGCCGGACCGCGCGGCTGCTGCTCTCGTCGAGCTCGTCGTTGCCCTCGAAGACGGCGCGGTATTCGCCGCTCTTGAAGGCGCGGGCCTTGGCGCGGAACTGGCCGCGCCACTCGCTGTCGGTCGAGGTGACCCACTTCCAGGCGCTGGAGCCGCGCGCACGGAAGTAGATGGCCACTTCCTCATTCTTCACGCCCTCCCAGTAGCGGTCCTCGCGGACCTCCAGGCGGCCGGTGAAGTAGACCCAGCGACCCTTGCGGACCGCGTCCGGGTTGACCCGGAAGCTGCCCAGGCGCGTCTCGGCCTTGCCCCGCTGCTCGTGCTTGACGGCGAAGTTGACCTGGTCGGTCACCTTCTTGCCGTCCTTGTCGTAGGCGTCGGCGATGGCGAGCCAGCGACCCTCGAGGTCGTTGGCGTCGAAGCTTGTGGTGAAGCGCCACAGGTCACCGTCGTGGATGAGCCTGGGCTCGTTGGCGTCCTGAGAGCGGAACTGGTTGGAGGCCGGCCTGAGGTGGAGCTCGACGCGGACCGCCTCCGTCGTGCGGACCTCAACCGTGACGTTCGTGTCCTGGTCGTCGGTGACCACGACCGGGTTGGGGTTCACGCTGTCGATGTGCACGCCGAGAGTGGCGCGCTGCGCGGAGGCCGGGCCCGCGGACAGGAGCAGCGACCCGCCCAGGGCCGCAGACAGGAGGCCGACGGTGATTCTCTTCATCAAGACGTTTCCTTTTCCCCGTTGTCGAAAACGATCAGGGGCGATCGCTTCCACCTCTATGAGACAGGCTCATCGGCGTAAAAGTTGCTTAAAGTCCGAAAAAAGTCCGAACAGAGTTGCCTTCAAGTAACGTTTGCCGGTAAACCCCCAGGTCAAAGCAGTGTGGGTAAGTCATCCCTTTCTTTGACCTCGAAGTAAAACTTGTCCGATTTGTCGGGAATGGGGGTTGTGGTGCCACCGACGCCCCGGATGGGAGGGGTCGCCCTCCTGGCGGAAGATCGGTGTGCGCCCTGAGCGGTGGATCACGGATAGCGTTTCCCCCATGAGTGCCACCATCGTCGCCAAGGACCTCGCCGCCGGGCACGGCGATCGCGCACTGTTCTCCGGCCTGGACCTGGTCGTCGCCCCGGGTGATGTGATCGGCCTGGTCGGCATGAACGGAGCGGGCAAGTCGACCCTGATGAGGATCCTGGCCGGATTGCTGCCCCCCGAGCACGGCACCGTCCGGCTCAGCCCGCCCACGGCGGTTGTTGGCTACCTGCCACAGGAGCGTGAGCGCCGGGCCGATGAGACGGTCGAGGCCTTCCTGGCGAGGCGGACCGGGGTCGCCGGGGCCCAGCGCGCGCTGGACGTGGCGACCGAAGGGCTGGTCGAGGGACGGCCGGGCGCCGACGACGACTATGCCGCGAGTCTGGAGAGATGGCTCGCCCTGGGCGGAGCCGACCTGGAGGAGCGCGCGGAGGAGGTCGTCGCGGAGCTGGGCCTGGCGGTCGACCTCGACCGGCCGATGACGGCGCTCTCCGGCGGCCAGGCGGCCAGGGCCGGGATGGCCTCCCTGCTGCTCAGCCGCTACGACGTCTTCCTGCTTGACGAGCCGACGAACGATCTCGATCTGGACGGCCTGGAACGTCTCGAACGCTTCGTGGCCGGGCTGCGCGCGGGGACAGTCCTGGTCAGCCATGATCGGGAGTTCCTGGCCAGGACCGTGAACCGGGTCGTCGAGATCGATCTTCCCCAGCAGCAGATCCGCTCCTACGGCGGCGGCTACGAGGCCTACCTCGCCGAACGCGAGGTCGCCAGGCAGCACGCCCGTGACGAGTACGACCAGTACGCGGGCACGGTCGCCTCGCTCAAGCAGCGGGCCGGGATGCAGCGTGCCTGGATGGAGAAGGGCGTCAAGAACGCGCGGCGCAAGGCGACGGACAACGACAAGATCGGCCGTAACTTCCGCAGTGAGGCGACCGAGAAGCAAGCGGCCAAGGCCAGGCAGACCGAGCGGCTGATCGAACGGCTTGAGGAGGTCGAGGAGCCGCGTAAGGAGTGGGAGCTCCGGATGGAGATCGCGATCGCACCGCGTGCCGGCGCGGTCGTGGCAACCCTGCGCGGTGCGACGGCCCGACGGGGAGCCTTCGCCCTCGGCCCCGTCGACCTGCAGATCGGCTGGGCCGAGCGGGTGGCGATCACCGGGGCCAACGGCTCGGGCAAGTCCACCCTGCTCGCTGCCCTCCTCGGCCGGATCCCGCTGGAGGAGGGGAACGCCTCACTCGGCCCCGGCGTGGTCGTCGGGGAGGTCGACCAGGCGCGTGGGCTGTTCCTCGGTGACGAGCCGCTGGCGGACGCGTTCGGCGCCGCGGTGGGCGACATGGCTCCGGCCGACGTGCGTACGCTGCTGGCCAAATTCGGGCTGCGCGCGGCACACGTGCTGCGCACGGGCGCGACCCTGTCGCCCGGGGAGCGGACCAGGGCCGCGCTCGCGCTGCTCCAGGCCAGGGGGGTGAACCTGCTCGTCCTCGACGAGCCGACCAACCACCTGGACCTGGCGGCGATCGAGCAGCTGGAGTCCGCGCTCGCCTCGTATCCCGGCACGCTCCTGCTGGTCACCCACGACCGCCGGATGCTCGACGCCGTGCACACCACGAGACATCTGCACGTCGAGCAGGGGAGGGTGACGGAGCGCTGAGGACCGCGATTGGCCGTGGCCTGCTCGCGCGAGGTGTTCTTCACAAGTCGTGATAAGCGGTGGCCCGCTCCGTCGTAGGGTTCCACCATGGCGCGACGGCTTGCGGAAGTGGCCAAGAAGGTCGGTATGAGCGAGGCGACGGTGAGTCGCGTGCTCAACGGCAAACCCGGGGTCTCCGAGGTCACGCGCGAGGCCGTGCTCACGGCGCTCGATGTGCTCGGTTACGAGCGGCCGACCCAGCTGCGCGGCGACAGGGCGCGGCTGGTCGGGCTCGTCCTCCCCGAGCTGCAGAATCCGATCTTTCCCGCGTTCGCCGAGGTCGTCGGGGGAGCGCTGGCCCGGCAGGGGTTCACCTCGGTGCTGTGCACCAGGACGCTGGGCGGGGTTTCCGAGGCGGAGTACGTCGACCTCCTCCTGCGGCAGCAGGTGTCCGGTGTGGTCTTTGCAGGCGGCCTTTTCGCCCTGGCCGACGCCCCCCACGCCCACTACGAGCTGCTGTTCGAGCGCGGGGTGCCGGCCGTTCTGGTCAACGCCGCGGTCGAGCACCTCACCTTTCCCCGGGTGTCCTGCGACGACGTCGCCGTCGTCGAGATGGCGCTCAGCCACCTGCGCTCGCTGGGACACGAGCGAGTCGGCATGGTGCTCGGGCCGCTGGGCCACGTCTCCTCACGGCGCAGGCTGGAGGCCGCGGGCCTGGAGCGGGAGTTCGTCGAGCACGCCATGTTTTCCCTGGAGGGCGGCCAGGCCGCGGCCACCAGGTTGGTACGGCGCGGCGTCACCGGCCTCTTCTGCGCCAGCGACCTCATGGCGCTGGGCGCGATACGGGCGGTGCGCCGTGCCGGGCTGTCCGTGCCCGGCGACGTTTCGGTCGTCGGGTGCGACGACTCGGCCCTGATGAGCTGCACCGACCCGCCGTTGACCACGCTGCGCCAGCCGATCGACGCGATGGGCCGCGCCGTCGTCGACCTTCTCTCGGCCCAGATCGACGAGGCGCCGGTCCCCTCGGACGAACTGCTCTTCGAGCCCGAGTTGGTGGTCAGGTCCTCGACGGGGCCGGCGAGGACTTAGCATCCACCCCTCCTACGGCTCGGGCGCGCGGCCCGGCGGTTATTGGTTGGATTTTTCGTAATGAGATCCATGTATTGCGGACTTACGGGGATTTCTTACAATGATCAGATCAAGGCGCCGGGGTGGGGGAAACGGTGGTTCCGGGGTGTTCACTTCGACACGTAGACGATCTTCCAGGCTCCGCCGTAGATGCAGTTGAGGGAGGGCTTCGCGGCCTTTCCTTCCGAGCAGACCTTCGCCTCAACCTCGTAGACATCGCGGTCGGTGAACGCGAAGGGCTTCGGCGTGCCGTACGAGCAGTTGCGGATGCTGTGGTGCTTGAACGGCAGGTTCCCGCCCGAGGTCCGGTAGGTGATGCGGAAGACGACCCAGCCGCAGGCCGAGTTCTTGGTCAGGTCGTGGAGCTTGCCGGAGATCCTGGCCGTCGCGGCGGCGGGGATGACCGCGTGGTCCTCACCCGAGACCGCCAGGGAGCCGAGCGCCCTGGCCCCGTGTCCCGGAGAGTCGTAGGGACCCCACTGGGTCGCGGCGGTCTCCTGCGAGCCGGTCGCGGCGTTGGCGGCGGCGGGGGCGACTGTGGCGAGGGCGCCTGTGGCGAGGGCGGCGGCCATGGCGAGACCGGTGAGGGCCCGGGTGATCGTCATTGGGGCGATCCTTTCCTGCTGTGGTGCCCTCAGTGTCCGGTGGACCGCTTTCAGCCTGGTTGACCGCTCACTGCAAACGAGTATCAGGCGCCTGCCAGAGGGAAGAAGCCGGAAACAGGAGGTGGTCGTCATGGAGACGCTGGGAATCGACATCGGCGGATCAGGCATCAAGGGGGCTCCGGTGGACGTCGCCAAGGGCGAGCTGACCGGAGAACGGCTGCGCATCCCCACTCCCGTCCCGTCCAAGCCGAAGGCGGTCGCCGAGGTGGTCGCGGAGATCGTCAAGCATTTCGGCTGGACCGGGCAGGTGGGGGTCACCTACCCCGGCGTCGTGGTCGACGGAGTCACTCGAACGGCCGCCAACGTGGACCACGAGTGGATCGGCACCGACGCGCGGGCGCTGTTCGCCAAGACGACGGGCCTGCCCGTGGTGGTGCTCAACGACGCGGACGCGGCAGGCGTGGCCGAGATGGCGATCGGCTCCGGCAGGGATCAGGCCGGAGTGGTGCTGATGCTGACCTTCGGCACCGGCATCGGCACCGCGCTGTTCGTCGACGGGCACCTGGTGCCCAACACCGAGCTGGGACACCTGGAGATCAGAGGCAAAGACGCCGAGACGCGGGCCTCCGACCATGCACGCGAGGAGGGCGGGCTGAGCTGGGGCAAGTGGGCCGGACGGGTCGAGGAGTATCTCCGGCACGTCGAGGCGCTGTTCTCCCCGTCGTTGATCGTCATCGGCGGCGGGGTCAGCAAGAAGGCCGACAAGTTCCTGCCCCTGGTGAAGGTGAACACCCGGATCGTTCCCGCGACGCTCCAGAACGAGGCGGGCATCGTGGGAGCTGCCATGGCCGCCGCGGCACCGTAGCGGGCATGGCGTGTCATATGCCGGAAAGGCCGTTCAGATTTTGATCTTCCTTTGACGGACACACCCTCTGACCTGGGTAGGTAGCGAGAGTTAGCAAGATCGCATCTGCTGGAGGCGGAGAGACGTGATGCAGTCGACTGGCGTGCTGGCCCGCTGGATCGTGGTCACCGGGATGGTGGCCCTCACGGCTGCCGGAGCGACGGGGACGGCCGTCGCGGACGGAGACGGGGACGGCGGTGAGGAGGTGAGGCTCTCGCCGTACCGCGCGGGACCGGGGGCGGATCTCAGGATCACCGCCTACGACTGTCAGGGACCCGCCTTCGCCAGATCGGAGGCCTTCCAGAACGAGCCGGAGCTCGAGGAGGACAGCTCGGGTGTCGCCGTCGGGTGGGCACAGGTGGACTACGGCGCGCAGAGCGGCTCGTACACCGTGGAGGTCAGCTGCCGAGGTGACGGCGGCACCCTCTACGGCGAGTTCTACGTCGTCGACGGATACGGTCCCAACACCGGTGGCGGCGGCCTTGCCCTGACCAAGGGCGCGGCACGGGCGGCGGAGGGCTGGAAGGCGGCTCCCCGGCGTGAGGCGCCCGGCTTCGCCCCCGGCTGGGAGACGGGCGCGGTCGCCGTGCTCGCGGGCGCGGGCGCGCTGGCGCTGATGAGGCGCCGCGGGGCAGCAGGGCGTGGCTGACCTGTGACTGACCCGTGGGCGGCGAGGGCTCTGAAACTCGGGGCCGCGGGGCTCGGGGCCGCACTGCTGCTGTCCGGCTGCAGAGCCGGGGCGGGCAGGCAGGCGCCCGCCGACCTGGTCCGCGCCCTGCCGCTCGTCGCGCCCACCGGCAGGGAGGGCGGAGGGTGGCCGAGGACGCTGCCCGGATCGCCGGGCAGGTCGGAGCCGGTGACGATCGTGCTGCCGCGCGCGAAGGTGAACGCCCCGATCACCCGGATCGACTCCGGTGCCGACGGCACGCTGGAGGCGCCGTCCCTCATGCGGGCCGACCTCGCGGGCTGGGACCGGCTGGGGCCGACGCCCGGTGAGCCGGGCTCCGCGGTCGTCGTCGGCCACCTCGACACCAGGACGGGACCCGCGGTGTTCGCCTGGCTGCCACAGGTTCGCAAGGGGGACTCCGTCGCCGTGATCCGCGAGGACAGGACCATGGCGGTCTTCCGGGTCTCCGCGGTCGAGCGCGTCCACAAGACGGCCTTCCCGGTGAGGAGGGTCTACGGGGCCCCGCCGTACCCGGCGATCAGGCTCGTGACCTGCGGCGGTCACTACGATCTCGAACGTCACTCCTACGACGACAACCTGATCGTCTACGGTGACCTCGCGGGCTGGTACCGGGTGTCCGACTTTCCGCCGGCGTGATCGCTCCTCTCACACCTCTGTGATGCCCGTTCTCGAGCCTGTGACCTTCACGATTCCGCCTGCTGCGCCCTCCCGCGAATATTGGAGTGCGGCGCGGCCGGACCTCGGGCACCATGGGCGGTTGGCTCGTGATCTGTGGGCTGAACGTATTCTGGTCGCAGTATGGGAACGCCTCCGTTGACATCTCCACTCGCAGAACTCCAGGCACGCCTGCCCGAGCTCACGCTGCGTGACCAGCGACGGCTACGGCGCAGGCTCGACGGCGTGCGCAGGGTCAGGAACCGCGCCGCGCAACAGAAGATCGCCGCGGAGATCGCCTCCGACATCGAGAGGGCGGAGCGCCGGGTCGCCGAGCGCCGGGCCGGTGTGCCCGCGGTCACCTATCCCGAGGCGCTGCCGGTCAGCCAACGCAAGGACGACATCCTTGCGGCGATCCGCGACAACCAGGTCGTGATCGTCGCCGGTGAGACAGGCTCCGGCAAAACGACCCAGCTGCCGAAGATCTGCCTGGAGCTTGGCCGGGGGGTCAGAGGCCTGATCGGGCACACCCAGCCTCGCCGGATCGCCGCCAGGACCGTGGCCGAGCGCGTCGCGGAGGAGCTGGACACGCCCCTGGGCGACGCCGTCGGCTACAAGGTGCGTTTCACCGACCAGGTCGGCGACGGCACGCTCGTCAAGGTGATGACCGACGGCATCCTCCTGGCCGAGCTGCAGACCGACCGCGACCTCGCCCAGTACGACACGCTGATCATCGACGAGGCGCACGAGCGCAGCCTCAACATCGACTTCATCCTCGGCTACCTCAAGCAGCTCCTGCCGAGGCGTCCCGATCTCAAGGTCGTCATCACCTCGGCCACCATCGACCCCGAGCGCTTCTCCAAGCACTTCGGCGACGCGCCGATCGTGGAGGTCTCGGGCCGGACCTACCCGGTCGAGGTCCGCTACCGTCCCGTCGGTGAGGACGACGACCAGATCCAGGCGATCGGCAACGCCGTCGACGAGCTGTGCGCGGAGGGCCCCGGCGACATCCTGGTCTTCCTGAGCGGTGAGCGCGAGATCCGTGACACCGCCGACGCGCTGTCCAAACGCAAGGACGCCGAGATCCTCCCGCTGTACGCACGGTTGTCCGCGGCCGAGCAGCACAGGGTGTTCCAGCGGCACTCGGGGCGCAGGGTCGTGCTGGCGACCAACGTGGCCGAGACCTCGCTGACCGTGCCCGGCATCAAATACGTGGTCGACCCCGGGTTCGCCCGCATCTCCCGATACAGCCACCGCACCAAGGTGCAGCGACTGCCGATCGAGGCGATCTCCCAGGCCTCCGCCAACCAGCGCAAGGGCCGCTGCGGACGCGTCTCCGAGGGCGTCTGCATCCGGCTCTACGAGGAGGACGACTTCCTCACCAGGCCGGAGTTCACCGACCCGGAGATCCTGCGCACCAACCTCGCCTCTGTCATCCTGCAGATGACCTCCATCGGCCTGGGCGACATCGCGGCCTTTCCGTTCGTCGAACCGCCGGACCAGCGCCAGGTCAGGGACGGCTACGACCTGCTGCTCGAGCTGGGCGCGTTCGACCAGGCCAGGCAGATGACCCCGCTCGGCCGTAAGCTCGCGGGCCTGCCGGTCGACCCCCGCCTCGCGCGCATGGTGCTGGAGGCCGACCACAACGGTTGCGTCCGTGAGGTCATGGTCATCGCCTCCGCGCTGTCCATCCAGGACCCCCGCGAGCGCCCGGCGGACAAGCAGCAGGCGGCGGACGAGAAACATCGCCGCTTCGCCGACAAGGAGTCGGATTTCGTCTCCTATCTGAACCTGTGGGACTACCTCCAGGAGCAGCAGAGGGAGCTGTCCTCAAGCGCGTTCCGGCGGCTGTGCAAGAGCGAGTTCCTGAACTACCTGCGTGTCCGCGAGTGGCAGGACGTCTACAGCCAGCTCCGCCAGATGTCGAAGTCCCTCGGCGTCACGCTGAACGGCACCCCGGGGGACGAGCAGAAGATCCATGTCTCGCTGCTGTCCGGTCTGCTGTCGCACGTCGGCGTCAAGGACATCGACAAGAAGACGACGAGCGAAGGTCCTCGCAAGCCGGGCGCCGAGCCGCGCAGGCCGTTCACGGAGTATGTCGGCGCCCGCAACGCCCGCTTCGCCATCTTCCCCGGCTCGGCGCTGGCCAAGAAGCAGCCGCTGTGGGTGATGTCCGCCGAGCTGGTCGAGACCTCCAGGCTCTGGGCCAGGGTCAACGCCAAGATCGAGCCGGAGTGGGTCGAGCCGCTCGCCCAGCACCTGATCAAACGCACCTACTCGGAGCCGCACTGGGAGAAGAACCAGGGTTCGGTGATGGCCTACGAGAAGGTCACCCTGTACGGCGTGCCGATCGTGGTGCAGCGCAAGGTCAACTACGGCCGCATCGACCCCGAGCTGAGCCGGGAGCTGTTCATCAGGCACGCTCTGGTCGAGGGCGACTGGGAGACCCATCACGCCTTCTTCAGGGAGAACCGCAGGCTCCTGGAGGAGGTCGAGGAGCTTGAGGAACGGGCCCGCCGCCGCGACATCCTGGTCGACGACGAGACGTTGTTCGACTTCTACGACCAGCGCGTCCCCGCCGACGTCGTCTCGGGACGCCACTTCGACTCCTGGTGGAAGAAGACCAGGGCCGGCCAGCCGGACCTGCTGAGCTTCGAGAAGTCGATGCTGATCAGCGAGGCGGCGGGTGACGTCAGCCAGCGCGACTATCCCGACGTGTGGCGCCAGGGCGGCCTGCGCTTCCCGCTGACCTACCAGTTCGAGCCCGGCACCGACGCGGACGGCGTCACCGCCCACATCCCGCTCTCGCTGCTCAACCAGGTCAACGCCGACGGCTTCGACTGGCAGATCCCCGGACTGCGCGAGGAACTGCTCACCGCGCTGATCCGGGCGCTGCCCAAGAACGTCCGCCGTAACTTCGTGCCCGCGCCCAACTACGCCAAGCAGGTGCTCCAGCGCGCCCAGCCGACCCAGGAGCCGCTGCTCGCGGTGCTGGAGCGGGAGCTGCTCAACCTGACCGGGATCCAGGTGCCGCGGGAGGCGTGGCAACTCGACCTGGTCCCCGACCACCTGAAGATCACCTTCAGGGTGATCGACGGCCGTAAGCACAAGCTGGCCGAGAGCAAGGACCTGGCCGAGCTGAAACGACGGCTCGCGCCCAAGCTGCGCCAGACCCTCTCCAAGGCGGCGGACGGCCTGGAGAAATCCGGGCTGACCACGTGGACCGTGGGGGAGCTGCCCAGGACGTTCGAGCAACGCAGGATGAAGGCCTATCCCGCGCTGGCCGACGAGGGCGCGACCGTGGCCGTACGGATGTTCGAGACCGAGGCCGAGCAGCGCAGAGCCATGTGGGAGGGCACCCGCAGGATGCTGCTGCTCAACACGCCCTCCCCGGTCAAGTGGGTGCTCGGCCGCCTGGACAACCAGTCCAAGCTCGCCCTCAGCCGCAGCCCGCACGCGGGCGCCGTCGCGTTGTTCGACGACTGCGTCGCCTGCGCCGCCGACGAGCTCATGAGTCGGTACGGCGGGCCCGTCTGGGACGGCCCCGCCTTCACCGCCCTGCATGACAAGGTCCGCGCCGAGCTGTTCGACACCACCGCGGAGGTGGTGACCCGGGTCCAGGACATCCTCAAGGTCTGGCACACGGTCGTCACCCTGCTGCCCGACAGTCGCTCGACCCCCGCGATCGAGGACGTCCGCGACCAGGTGGCCGATCTCGTCTACGCCGGGTTCGTCACCGAGACCGGCTACAAGCGCCTTCCCGACCTGCTCCGCTATCTCAAGGGCGCCCAGCGGCGCCTGGAGAAGATGTCCGAGGACCGATTCCGTGACGAGGAACGGATGCACAAGGTCCACGACATCGAGGACGACTATCACGAGCTGGTGGAGAAGCTTCCCCCCGCCCGCCGTTCGGACGACGACGTGCGGCAGATCCACTGGATGATCCAGGAACTGCGGGTCAGCTACTTCGCGCAGACCCTGGGCACCCCATACTCCGTCTCCGACAAGCGCATCCGCAAGGCGATGGACCAGCTCTGAGGCCGGGCCGCCGAGCCGGGCGCCCGGGTCTCCGGCCGGGCTGCCTGGTTTCTCCCGCGGTGGCCCGCCCTCTCCGGATCCGCTGACTCGCCGGTCAATTGATCTTCTTCGTTTCTCGGTGCATTCACGGTCGATTCATGAGCCGTACTCACTTTGCGCCCTACATTGCTCCTCGCAAGGCCAGGTTGTTCGGTCTTTTTGATTTTTTTGAGGAGCATGGTGAAACCGATTGTGCGTCGAACCGTCCGCGCGATCTTAGCGATCACGCTCGCCACGCTGGCGGCCGTGAGCGCCGGGGTCCTGACACCCGCCGCGCCCGCCTTGGCGGCCCGCTCGCCGGAGCGGATCGCCGATGACTGCTACAACGCGAGGGCGGCGCAGCAGGGAGGGCTGATCTACTGGGTGCCTGAGTGTGAGATCGAAGTGCTCTCCAGCGAGGAGGTGTACGCCGCCCCCAAGGTCGTGGGACAGGTGGCCCTCGCCTGCAACTCCAGTGGTGGCAGTACGACCGTCAACGCCTCCACCACCAGCTCGACCTCCTTCTCCTTCGGCCTCGACATCGGTGGCAAGCACAAGTTCGGCAATCTTGAGGAACAGGCCGGTCTCAAGCTCGGCTGGAGCTGGAGCTGGTCCGAGAGCCGAGGCTGGGCCACCACCGTGAACATCCCGGGCTGGTCTGTCGGCTGGATCGAGAGCCGGGACGCCCAGCGCAAGCTGACCGTGAACGTCAAGGCCGACTACGACGACGGCCGCGGCTTTGCCGAGGTGGCCAGGAAGCAGGTCATCTACACCCCGAACACGAAGCGCGACAACCTCTGGCTGCTGCGCAGCCGCCCGCTGTCCGACTGGGAGATCAAGAATCGCTGCGGCAGGAGTGCCGCCGCCGCCTCCGGTGAGGCCGGGCTCAAGGTCACCCCTGCCCCCTCGTTCGCCACGTCTGTCACGGACTCCGCGTCCCCGTCCGCAGCCCCGGCCGTCGTGCCGGATGCTGCCTCCGCGTCCGCGGCCCCGGCTGTCGTGCCGGACGGTGCCTCCGCCTCTGAGGTGTCGGCACAGGGGGGTGGCTACGGCCCCGACTTCCGCTTCTGGGTCAAGAGCCAGGGCCGCCTGCTCAGCACCTACAGCTCCAAGTGCATGACCGTGCACAACGGCGCCTCCGCCGACGGGACCAGAATCGTGCAGAACGACTGCAAGCCCGACCGGCCCAAGGAGCAGCTCTGGGAGACCGTGAACCTGACGGAGGGCCCGCCGTGCTGCCGGGTTCCCTACATCATGTACAAGAACTCCAAGACCAAGAAGTGTCTCGACATCAGCGGGAACGAGCGGGACGACGGGCTGAACCTGGAGCTGTACACCTGCGTGCCCTCGGCGCCGGTGCAGAGCTGGCTGGCGGAGTCCGTCACCGCGGGGATGCCGCCCTACTACGACGGTCAGCCCGCCTTCTTCCTCAGGAACAAGAAGACCGCCAAGTGTGGGGCCCTGGACTTCTATAACGGACTGCTGAAAGAGAGCAGCCCCCTGAAGCAGTACCCCTGCCACCGTTGATCTGACGAACCTTGATTCGAGGCGGGCGCGCGGCCACGGCCGGGCGCCCGCTCCGGGCCGTACGGCGCATGGGCGCCGCCGGAGGCCCCGTTCCGTGACCGGGAGTGAACGTCCACGGGCCACGACATCGAGGACGGATGCCGTGAGCGGCCGGAGAGGTTTCCCCCTGGACCTCGGTGGGATGACCGAGTGATCTTCTTCGTTTCACGGTGCATTCAGGACCGATTCATGAGTTGTGCTCACTTTGAGCTCTACATTGCCCCCTGTCAGGCCGGACTGTCCGGCCGCACTTCCTAAGGATCATGGTGAAACCACATCTGCGCCGAATCGTTCGCTCGTTCCTGGCGGTCGCGCTCACCGCGCTGGCGGTCGTGAGCGCCCTGGTCGCGACGCCGGTCGCGCCCGCCTCGGCGGCCCGCTCCCCGGAACAGATCGCCAGGGACTGCTACGACCCGCAGTGGCGACAGGCGGGAGGCCTCATCTACGCGGTCCCCGAATGCAGGATCACGGTGAAGAGCGGTGAGCGGGTGTACGGCTCCCCCGAAGTCGCGGGAAGCCCGTCCGTCATGTGCAACGGCAAGGGGGGCAGCACGACCATCAACGGCTCCAGCACCACCTCGACCTCCTTCTCCTTCGGCCTCGACCTCGGTGCCAAGAAGAAGTTCGGCGACCTCGAGGGACAGATCGGCGCCAAGCTCGGCTGGAGCTGGAGTTGGTCCCAGACCCGGGGCTGGGCCACCAGCGTGAACATCCCGAGGTGGGGCGTCGGCTGGGTCGGGTTCCAGAAAGCCCTGCGCAAGGTGGTCGTGGACGTCGTGGCCGACTACGACGACGGCCGCGGCTACGCCGAGTACGCCAAGAACCAGGTTGTCTACGGCCCGGACCCGGACAGCAAGGACAAGCCGGTGGGCAAGAGCCGTCTGCTGACCGACTGGGAGATCGAGCACTACTGCCACAGCCTCGCCTCCACCTCCGGCGAGGCCCAGGCCAAGTCCCTCCCCGTTCCCACGGACACCGCGGCCTCGACCTCGGACGGCGCTTCCGGTGCCCCCGCCACGGACGCCTCCGCCGCTCCCGTCTCTGAGGCCGCCGTCTCCGCCGCGGACCCCGCCTCAGCCGGCTCCAAGGTGTCGGCGCAGGGGGTGTACGGCCCCGACTTCCGCTTCTGGGCCGTCACCCAGGGCGGTCTGCTCAACAGCTACAGCAACAACTGCATGGCCGTGAAGGGGGGCAGCTCCGCCAACGGCGCCGCGATCGTTCAGGACGACTGCAACCCCAAGGGGCTCGCGGAGCAGCGCTGGAGTCCCACGCGTCAGTCGAACGGCTACTTCATCTACCAGAACGCCAAGAACAAGAAGTGCCTCGACGTGAGCGGATCCGAGACGGCGTCCGGGCAGCCTCTGGAGCAGAAAGCCTGCGCCCCCAAGGAGCCCGTGCAGAACTGGAACATCGTGCCCGTCACCCTGAAGCTCCCGCCCTACGACGACTCCCAGCCCGGTTACTTCTTCAGCAACAAGAAGAGCGGCAAGTGCATCGCCCTCGACTTCGGCAGCCTGCTGCAGGACGGCGGCCCGGTGGTGCAGCAGAACTGCCCGTGACCGTGAACCGCTGACCTGGTGATTCTCCCTGTCCGGGGCGGGCGTGCGGCAACGGCCGGGCGCCCGCCCCGGCGCACACGGCGCACGGGGCGCCGCGCCCCCTCTCCGGGAGGGAAAGTAGGATCGGGGGCCGATCAAAGGGGGAGTTCCGTGGTCAAGGCGCTGGTGTTCGACGTGGGGGAGACCCTCATCGACGAGACACGGATCTGGTCACGCTGGGCCGACCGGCTGGGCGTCACCCGGTTCACCATGCTCGGTGTGCTGGGCGGTATGGCGGCGCTCGGCAGGTCCTTCGAGGAGGCGTTCCAGGTTCTGCGGCCCGGCTTCGAGGTCGAGGCGGAGCAGGAGGCGTGGCGGCGGGAGGACCCGGAAGGGCTCAGGGTCAACTTCGACGCCGACGACCTCTACCCGGACGTACGGCCCGGCCTGGCCGCGCTGCGCGGCCTTGGCTACGAGCTGATCATCGCGGGCAACCAGCCGCCGCAGGCCTACGACGCGCTGGCCGCGATGGACCTTCCCGTCGACTCCATCCACACCTCCGACGGCTGGGGGGTGGCCAAGCCGGAGCCGGGGTTCTTCGCCAAGGTCGTGGCGGTCTCCGGGCGAGAACCCGGCGAGATCCTCTACGTGGGGGACCGGCTCGACAACGATGTTCTGCCCGCCCGCGCGGCGGGCATGCGCGCGGCCCTGATTCGCAGGGGTCCCTGGGGCCACCTGCACGCGCTGCGCCCGGAGGCGGCGGAGGCTGACCTCGTCGTCGACGACTTCCCCGCGCTCGTCGCCGCTCTGTCCTGACCTGGTTTCCGGGGTGTCCGTGACCCCTGCCCGGGGCGCGTCGCGCGACGATCCCGCGGTGGCTGAAGGGCATCGGCGCCGCGGGCCGTCTCGTGTGGGAGGTCAGGCGGTCAGACGTCCGGCTCGATGTGGATCGCGCGTTCCTCGGCCGACAGATCGCCGCCGTTGGGGCCGACGTCCGTGGCGTACGCCTCCGAGGTCTCGTCGGGACCGATGCCCTCGTCGGGCGCGACCAGCCGGTCCTCGGCGCGCGGGGTTCGCTCACGCTGCTGGGGCGCCTCGCGCCAGAGTCGCTCGTCGAGCGTGTCCTGGTGTGCGGGATCGTCCTCGATGATTTCGTGCTCGAAGCCGAGGTCGTCGGTCCACTCTTCGACCTCGGTCGCCTGCTCGTCGCTCAGACCCTCACGGTCCGGGGGCATTTCCCTCATACTGCCGCCCTACCCGTTTTGTGGATGGGAACCCAAGAAAACCGCCTTCCGCACCTTTTCGCGGTGTTCGATCCGGCTGCCACCCCGCTCGGTGGGAGACGTCGGAGGGAAGCCCTGATACGGGACGGGCTCGGGGTTTAAACTGTACCGGTCAGCCGGTATAGTTTCGGCTGTGCCGAGATCAAGTTCGAAAGACCGCCTGCTCGACGCCGCCGCCGAGGTGCTCCTGGGGGAGGGGGCCGAATCGCTGACCCTGGAGGCCGTCGCCCGGCGCGCCGGGGTCTCCAAGGGTGGGCTGTTCTACCACTTCCCGACCAAGCAGGCCCTGGTCGCCGGGATGGTCGAGCGCCTGGTCGGTGCCTTCGACGAGGCCCTGGCCGATCCGGGGACGCGTCCCGGCGACTTCCTGCGCGCCTACGTCGCCGCGACGATCCCCGAGACCCCCGCGTCCGGAGGGGTTCCGGCCGACCGGATCACCGCCGCCCTGCTCGCGGGCGTGCTCGTCGACCCGGGCGGCCTCGCGCCCCTGCGCGAGCGCTACGCGGCGTGGCAGCGCAGGCTCACCGAGGACGGGATCGATCCCGCCGTCGCCACGCTCGTGCGCCTGGCCGTCGACGGCTGGTGGGCGGCCCGTCTACTCGGCCTGGCCGAACCCGAGGCCGGACTGCACGAGCGGGTCCGCCGTCACCTCATGGAGATGATCGACAATGGTCTGTGACAATCTTCGCGTGCTCACGCCGGGGCGTGGCCGTACAGGGGCGGGCGCGCGCGGGACCGGGGGTTCCCTCGCGGTCACCAAGAGGCTCATGCTGTTCACCGACGTGGGTTTCCTGGTCTACTTCTCGATCACGGGGCTGGGCCTCATCCCGCCCGCGTGGGCTTTCGCCGACTACGCCAACCCGCTGATGGTCTCCTGGAACTGGTCGTTCCTCTGGATCGACCTGCCGGCCAGCGCCACCGGTCTCACCAGCCTCTACCTGCTGCGCAGGGGAGCGCGCAACGGCCCGCAGCTGATGCTCGTCTCCCTGGTCCTCACCTCGGCCTCCGGCCTGATGGCCGTCGCCTTCTGGACGCTGCGCGGAGACTTCTCCCTCGCCTGGTGGATCCCCAACCTCTACCTGCTGCTGTTCCCGCTGCCCGCGATCGCCCGCCTCACCGGTACGGCACGCGTGGGCGAACACGCCGAGAGGGGCCGGTAAAGCGTTATTTGTCCGTTTATCTGGCTTTCATGGAGTCGCCCAGGGAACAGGGTCAGCATCCAACCGGGGGAGGACGACATGATCACGCCGCAGTCGCCGGACGGCGAGCGCGCGGAGGAGGCCGAGGCGCTGATCCGTGACCGGTTGGTCCTGTTCAGGCGGCGCATGCGGCGGGAGGCGACCCTGGACCAGATAACGTGCCGCCTGGCCGTACGGATGAACGTGCGGCCGAGCGAGGCGGCGGCCTACCTGGCGCGTCTTTCGCACGACAGCGGGGTCGACCTGCTCGACGTCGCCCGTTCCGTCGACGAGCGCAACCCCCGCTCACCCGAGGAACTGCACGCCGAGGTGCCCTCGTGGGTCGGTGACGTCATGGGCGCGCTGCAGATGGCCGCCGCCTACCTGACCCCGGTCAGGGACGAGACGGGCCGCGTCGTGGACTTCCTGGTCGCCGCGACCACCGAGCACGCCCGGGACGTGACCGGACGCGGTCCCGAACTGCTCAGGGGACGCAGGATGATCGAGCTCAGCCCCGGAGTCGTCCGTTCCGGACTCCTCGAGGCCTATCTGCGGGTCTACGAGACAGGCAGGCCGTTCTCCAGAGGGCCCTTCGAATACGTCGAGATCAGGGACGACCGGTCCTGGCCCGTCTCGGCCAGTGTCAAGGCCGCGCGGGTCGGGGACGGGGTGCTGGCCACCTGGTGGATCCACGACGAGGAGGAGCGCCTCACCAGGGGCTGGGAACGCGCCCAGCGGCTCGCCGGGCTGGCCTGGGCGGAGTGGGACCTGGCGACCGGGCGGGTTTCCTGGACCCGGGGGATGTACGAGATGTTCGGCAGGGAGCCCTCCGAGGGGCCGACCCCGCTCGACCGGCTGCCGGGGATGGTCGCGGCGGACGACGTCCCCGCCGTCGGGGAGATGATGCGCACGCTGCTGGAGTACCGGGAGGCGGTCGAGGAGGAGTTGCGGATCCAGCACCGGCACGGCATCCGTCACCTCCGCCTGCTCGCCGAACCCGTGCTCGACCAGGACGGCCTGCCGGTGACGATCCGGGTCATGGCCCAGGACATCACGGCCGACCGCCGCAGGGAACGCGCGCTGGCCATGGCCCACGAGCAGGCGTCGCGTGCCAGGCGGCGCGCGGAGGAGGAGCACCGCGTCGCGGTCACCCTCCAGGACACCCTCGTGCCCCTGCGCAAGGGTGTGGTCGACCTGCCCGGTCTGCGCCTCGGGCTCAGGTACCGCCCCGGCGAGGAGGTCGGCAGTCTCGGCGGCGACTGGTTCAAGACCCGCCCGATGCCGGACGGACGGGTGCTGGTGGCCATCGGCGACGCGATGGGGCACGGGCTGACGGCGGCGAGCCTGATGGTCCAGATGCGCAGCGGGCTGGCCGGTCTCGCCTACACGGGGGCCGAGGCCGACCAGCTCGCCACCTGGCTCAACGAGCTGACCTACCACGCCAACCAGGGCATCACCGCCACGGGGACCGCGATCATCGGCCACTACGAACCCGCCGCCCGCACCTTGACCTGGACCTCGGCGGGTCATCCCGCCCCCGTCCTGGTCCGTGAGGGCAAGGCCTCCTTTCTCGAAGGCGACCCCGGCACCATGCTGGGGGCGTTCGAGGCCATGGAGTACACGCTCACCACGACGCGGCTCGAAGAAGGTGACGTGCTGCTGCTGTACACCGACGGCATCGTCGAACGCCGAGGGCGCGACATCGGCGACGGCCTGAACGCGCTGCTCGACGCGGCGGGCCGCTGTGTCGAGGGCGACCTGGACAACGACCTCACATGCCTGCTCGAACAGCTCGGGGACGAGCCCGCCCAGGACGACATCTGCGTGCTGGCCCTGCGGGTGTTGTGATATATCCGGATTGACTTATATAAGCGAAGGGCGATATTTTCCCGGTGTGCACGCGTTCGATGTGCTGGGTGATCCGGTGCGCCGCAGGATCCTGGAGTTGCTCGCCGACAGCGAGATGACCTCGGGCGCGGTGTGCGAGGTCATTCAGCGGGAGTTCGAGATCTCGCAGCCCGCCGTTTCCCAGCACCTCAAGGTGCTGCGCGACAACGGTTTCGCGACGGTGCGCCCGGAGGGGACCCGCCGCTTCTACGCGGTGCGGCACGAACCGCTCCGGGATCTGGACGCGTGGCTCGGCCGCTTCCGGAGCTTCTGGACCCCGCACCTCGACGCGCTGGCCACCGAGCTGGCCCGTGGCAGGCGCGAGCGCCGCCTGCGCGGGCCCGGCGAAGAACACCCCGACCCCAGGAGTAGTTCATGATCGAAACGACCCAGCAGATCAACGCCGTGCGGCGCCAGGTCGGCACACGCGTGCTCGACGCGGGTGAGGCGCGCGTCGCGACCATCAGCCAGACCTACGACGCCACCGTCGAGGACGTCTGGGACGCCTGCACCAACCCCGAGCGCATCCCCCGGTGGTTCCTGCCCGTCTCGGGCGATCTGCGACTGCACGGCCGCTACCAGCTGGAGGGCAACGCGGGCGGAGTGATCGAGTCCTGTGACCCGCCCAAGGGTTTCACCGCCACCTGGGAGTACGGCGGGGACGTCAGCTGGATCGAGGTCAGCCTCTCGAGCGAGCCGGACGGCAGGACACGCTTCACCCTGGAGCACATCGCCCACGTCGACCAGGAGCGATGGGACGAGTTCGGCCCCGGCGCGGTCGGCGTCGGCTGGGACCTGGGGCTGGTGGGCCTCACCCTTCACCTGTCGTCCGGCTCGTCGAGGGTGGCCGTCGACCCGCAGGAGAGCGCCGCCTGGGTGATCTCCGAGGAGGGCAGGCGGTTCATGACGCTCAGCAGCCTGCGGTGGTGCGAGGCGAACATCACGGCGGGCGCGGACGAGGCGGCGGCCCGTGCCGCCGAGGCCCGCACCACGGCCGCGTACACCACCCCTCCGGCTCCTCCCACCGAGTCATCCGAACAGACCGGGCCGTCCTGAGCCTGGCACCCCCGGGACCCGGCGCCGCTCCCGGGCCGACGCCCGGCGGCGGCCCGAGGGGGATACCCGCGCGGGGACGCCGTGGCCGTCCGCTGCCTGCCGTGGCACTCAGCGGTGCGCCGGATCATCCCGGGAGGTAGACGGTCCGCCCCTCCTCCCGGGCGCGGCGGGCAGAGGGGAGACGCGCCGCGGTCTGTGGGGGAAGAAGCATGGCCGCCTCGTCCCAGGGGAGGAAGAGCATGTCGTCGAGCTCGTCCGCCTGCAGCCGTATCCGGCCCGGATCGTCCACGACACCCCCGTCGAACAGGAAGTTCACCATGGGGCGCGGGCGGTCCCCGAACGGCGGCGACCAGTGCACCACCAGGAGCTCGCCCACCTCGACCGACAGGCCCAGCTCCTCGATGATCTCCCGCCTCGCGCAGCTCCGGGGCTCCTCCCCGAGATCGACGGTCCCGCCGGGGATGGCCCAGTACGGCCGGTAGTTCGGCTTGACCAGCAGGACGCGGTCCTCGACGTCGGTGAGCAGCAGGCATGCCGAGGTGAAGGCGCTGGGCAGAGTGGCGTACCACTCGGCGGGCTCAAGATAGGGCTTGCTCATTTCGATCACGCTACCCGCCGCGAGCCCGCTCTTCCCCCGGCCACGCTCTTCCCCGTCCTTCTCCGACCACACTCTTCCTCCGGCCACCTTTTCTCCGCTCCAGCGGAAGGGGGCCACCTCGGTGGGTGTGGCTACACGCCTGCCTCTCCCAGCCAGACGAGATCGGAGTCCAGTCTGGTGGCGGCGCTGAGGGCGCTGCTCCACCGGCCGAACCCCCGGTCGACGCCCACGGTCGCCGCCGTACCGCACGGCAGCTCAAGCCCGTAGGCCACCACCCCGGCCACGCCCTCCTCGTCGTCCTCGAACCCCTGGACCAGGGCGAAGACGCGCGGCAGCCCTCCGGCAAGTGCTCTCACCTCCTCCGCCGTCCAGAAACCGCCGTCCTGGGCCGGGTCGTGGTGGACAATCGGGTGGTCGGAACCAGTGGGGCGCTCCATGGTGGGTGCTTCCTTTCCGATGTCTGAGGCCGGGACGGGCCTGCCCTCCAAGCGAAGCCCGTCCCGGTCCTTACCTTCCTTCGACCCTCACGCGACCGCAGGGCTGTTCGACTGGCCTGAAGCTGTCGAACGGCGTACCCGGTGTGACGGTCTCATTACTTTGTGTATAGTGACACGCAGTTACGAGAGTTCACAAGCTGTGTGGGCCATGGCTGTGGGTTCCATAGCCGCACGGCACAGTTCGGAAGGAAGGGCATGGCTGCTCCGAAGTGGGTGACCCTCCGTGCGCAGTGGCTCGGCCAGCAGCTCCGTGAGCTGCGTGAGGCCAATGGGTTGTTGCTCAGGGACGCGGCCGAATACCTCCAGCGTGACCCGTCCACCGCGGGCCGCTTCGAGTCCGGGGAGTATCCGATCCGACGCCCCGACCTCCTGGCCCTCCTCGACCTGTACGGCGTCGCCGACGGCAGGCGGCGTGAGGACCTGATGAAGCTCAGTCAGGAGGTATGGCAGAAAGGCTGGTGGGACGGATATGCCGGAGAGGTCGCTGGGGCGTTCGTCGACTATGTGTGGTTGGAGTCCCGGGCACGCGAGATCCGTGCGTTCGACAACACGCTCCTACCGGGTCTGCTTCACATTTCAGAGTATGCGCGGGCGGCGATCACGGCGGCGGAGTACAAGGCAAAGAGCGAACGGATCGATCGCTGGGTCGAGCTTCGTATAGCCCGGCAAAGAGTTCTCGGAAGTGATGATCCGCCGCGCTTTTCGGCGATCATTGACGAGGCTGTGCTGCGTCGTGAGGTCGGAGGCCGGGAGTGCCTGGCAGCACAGCTTCGTCATCTCGTCGACCATGCTAACCGACCGAATGTCGAAATTCGGGTCCTGCCGTTCAGTGCGGGAGCTCATGCCAGTCCGACCGGCGCCTTCCGGATTTTCACGATGGCGAAGCCCTTCCCCGAGGTTGGTTATGCGGAGACGCCGAAGGGGGCCATCTATGTTGAATCGCCTGATGCCGAACGCTTTGCGCGGACGTACGATGAGTTGCGAGAGTCAGCGTTCGCGCCCGAGGAGTCGACTGATTTCATCTCCGCGATAGCCGAAAAGCTGTTGCGGTGAACGGATGGAAAGGTATGGCATGTCCAGTTCCGAGGATTTGACTCACGTCGCCTGGCACATCAGCACGAAGAGCGACAACGGCGGGGGAAGCTGCGTTGAGGCGGGCTCCTTCGGTGATGGGAGTGGGCGGGTGGCCGTGCGGCATAGTCATCGTCCTGACGGTGAGGTGATCGTCTATTCCCGGGCTGAGTGGGAGGCGTTCGTCGGCGGTGTCAAGGACGGCGAGTTCGACTTCCCGGTCGACCGCTCACCGTCCTGAGACTCGGGAGACCGGGCACACGGAAAGGGACCGCCCCCTCCCCGGAGCGGCCCCTTTCCTGTCCCACCCCTGGGCTCAGATGACGGGGAAACGGCCGTAGTAGCCGCCGAGGTCGTCGCGGTAGGCGGACGCCTTGTAGGTGGCGTCGTCGAACTCCGGGGCGTCCTTGATCTCGTCCTTTGTGCGGGCGACGTAGACCTTGCGCTCCTGGGGGTCGATCCTGGTGACGGTGCTGGCGGGCAGCACGACCTTCTTGCCGAAGATCCAGAAACCGGTGTCGACGACGACGTAGCTGTCGCCGACCACGTTGCTCTCCTCGTCGACGGAGCCGATCTTGCCGTCGGTGGCCTCGACGTCGAAGCCGATCACGCTCAGGCTCTCGTCACCGAAGACACCGGCGCGGTAGGTCCACAGGCTCTCAGTCGTCATGTTCCGGATCTCCTCGCTGATCATGGGGTCGGGCAGAGGATTGGCTACCCGACCTGGCAGCGATAAACGGATCCGGAGAACGATTTCTCGAAAGCGCCGGCCCGGCGTCTCGTTCTCTCCCGGCTTCCCGCCCGCCGTACCGGCTCATCGCCGGGGCTCGTGGCCCGGCGCGGGGACGGTCAGGCGGCGGGGACCAGGGGGGCGTCGCGCCGGACGAGGGCGGCGTAGCGGCCGTCGGCGGCCAGCAGTTCGTCGTGGGTGCCGCGCTCGACGACACGTCCGTGGTCGAGGACCGCGATCTGGTCGGCGTCGCGGATCGTGGACAGGCGGTGGGCGATCGTGATGGTGGTACGGCCCCGCGACAGGCCGTCCAGAGCCTCCTGGACCGCGCGTTCGGTCTGGGTGTCCAGGGCGCTGGTCGCCTCGTCGAGGATCAGCACGGGCGGGTTGCGCAGCAGCGTGCGCGCGATGGCCAGGCGCTGCTTCTCGCCCCCGGAGAAGCGGTAGCCGCGCTCGCCGACCATGGTGTCGTAGCCGTCGGGCAGCGACATGATGTGGTCGTGGATCCGGGCCGCGCGCGCGGCCTCGACGAGCTCGGCGTCGGTCGCGGACGGCTTGGCGAAACGGAGGTTGTCGGCGATGGAGGAGTGGAACAGGTAGGTCTCCTGGGAGACCACGCCGACCGTCTCGGCCAGCGTCTCGAAGGTCAGCTCGCGCACGTCCACACCGTCGACGGTGACCCGGCCACCGGTCACGTCGTAGAGACGGGGGAGCAGGTAGCTCAGCGTGGTCTTGCCCGATCCGGTCTCGCCGACCACGGCCAGGGTGGTGCCCGCGGGGACGGTGAGGTCCACGTCGGACAGCGTCAGGGCCTCGCCGTACTCGCCGAGCCCCTCAAGCTCGTCGGCGTCGGTGACATCGGTGACATCGGCGGGCTCGCGGGGGGTGTAGGAGAAGTCCACGTGCTCGAAGCGGATCTCGCCGCGCACGCCGTCCAGCGTCTTGCGCCCCGGGTGGATGTCCACGGGCAGGTCGAGATACTCGAAGATCCGGCCGAACAGCGCCAGGGAGCTCTGCACGTCGACGCCCAGCCGCAGCAGCGAGACGGCGGGCCGGAACAGGCTCATCTGCAGCGTGGTGAAGGCGACGACCGTGCCGATGGAGAGCGCGGAGGTCAGCCCGGTGGCCCAGTAGATCATCGCGGGCATCGCCGCCATGACGATCTGGATGGTCGACTGCCGCCAGCGCCCGGCCATGCTGGAGCGGACCTCCAGGTCGGCCAGCTCGTCCGAGGCGGCGGTGAAACGCCGGGTCAGCTCGGGGGCCTGGCCCATCGTACGGCCCAGCAGGATCCCGCTGATCGACAGTGACTCCTGCACCGTCGAGGAGAGGGCCGCCAGCTTTCGCTGCCGCTCGGAGGTGATCTTCCTGCGCTCACGGCCGACCCTGCGGCTGATCCCCACGAAGACCGGCAGCAGCAGGAGTGAGACGGCGGTCAGCCGCCAGTCGAGCACGACCATCGCGACGATCGTCGCGACCACGGTGGTCAGGTTGGAGACGATCGAGGCGGCGGTCGAGGTGACCACCGACTGCATACCGCCGATGTCGTTGGCGATGCGCGACTGCACCTCGCCGGTGCGGGTCCGGGTGAAGAAGGCCAGTGACATGCGCTGCAGGTGGGCGTAGACGGTGGTGCGCAGGTCGTGCATGACGCGCTGGCCGACGGTGTTCGAGACGAGGGTCTGGACGACGTCGAGGGCGCTGGTGGTGACGGCGACCGCGATCATGCCGAGCGCCAGCAGCGTCAGCAGGCCGGTCCTGCCGTTGGGGATGGCGTCGTCGAGCACCTCGCGCAGCATGAACGGCGAGGCCAGCGAGATGAGTGAGGACAGGGCGATGAGGCCGCCGACCAGGGCCAGGCGGCTCCGGTAGGGGTGGAACAGGACGACGATGCGCCGCAACGGCGCGCGGGGTTCGTCGGTCATATCGGTTGTTTCGGGCGGGATGGTCCTTCTGGTTCGCTCAGTCATGCAACTCCTTTGTGATGTTGACTCAAACAGAGGCTAACTCATATTCATTCCCGTGAACAGTGAGATAAGTTCATGGGGTGGAGACGGAACTGGCTGAGCTGCTGCGCGGCGTCAGTCATCGACTGCGCCGGGGATACGGCGAGCGGTTCGGCCCGCTCGGCCTCACCCCGGGCCAGGTGCGGGCGCTGCGGGTGATCGCCGACGCCGAGCCGCCGCTCAGGATGGTCCAGCTCGCCGAGACGCTCAGGATCGTGCCGCGCTCGGTGACCCCGGTCGTGGACGCCCTCGAGGAGGCCGGTCTGGTGCGCCGCGAGGTCGATCCGGCCAACCGCAGATCCACCCTCCTGGTGCTTACCCCGGAGGGTAGGGAGCGTTACGAACAGGTGCGCGAGGCACGCAGACAGGCGGCCGAGGAACTGTTCTCCGTCCTCACCCCGGACCAGCGGGAACAGCTCAGGGGCCTGCTGAGCCTGGTGGAGGGCCGATCCGCCCAGTAGTGCTCGGATCCTGGCCGGTGGCCGACGAGGACAAGTTCTACGCGTCCGGACAGCGGTGGATCACGTTCGCGACGACGATGAGCCGTAATGCGTCGGCCGCCGACACCTACGTCGCCCAGACCACGTCCCGCAACGACGGCGACGACATCAAGGCGTTCGATCAAGACTGGCAGGACACCTTGAACCGCATGACCCGTGGATTGAGGTTCAGCTCAGCCGGCCGCCCGTCCGGGCCGACCAGGACGCTCACCTGCCCGTCGGCCGCCTGGCCGCTGCCCTGAAGCGTGTCCTGTGCCGAATCCCCCAGGTTCTCCAGCCCGGAGAGGGACCGGATGCTCTCAGTCGGCATGTCGTCGAGGCACTGCGGAATCCCTCGCGCGGAGAACCCCTTCACGGAGAACGGCGAGCGATACGGCCGGGTCCGGGCACGCGTCCTGAATCCGTAGGCGGTGGGAAGCCGGTGGATCACCAGGCCAGGATCAGGCCAGACGTCTTACTTCGCCGTCCCCGCCGTCCCCGGCGTCCCCGGTGTTTCCCGCGGCCCCGCCGTCCGCGGTTTCCGTACCTTCGTCGAGACGCCAGCGGGGACGGCCGCCGGTGAAGGTGGCCACGCATCGGCCGGGGCCCTCGTGGAGCAGAGCGGTGTAAGCGGTCTGCTCGTCGGCCTCGACGGCGAAGACGGCGAAGTCGGCGCGACTGCCCTGGCCGAGGCAGCCGAGGCGGTGCGGGCCCTCGGCCATGCCCAGGGCTCGTGCCCCTCCCGCCGTCACCGCCTCGACCAGGAGCCGGTCGAGGTCGTCGTGCTCACCGGGGGAGCCGTCGCGGACGAGCATGCAGGCGGCCGCCAGTGGGTCGCCGCCCGTCCTGGTGCCGAACGCGACCAGGTCTCCGCCGCCCAGCAGTCCCTCAACGGCGAAGGGGGAGGAGATCGCGACCGCCGTACCCCGGGTGCGCAGGAGCTTGCGGTCGGCCTCGTCGAGCGGTCTTGAGACCGCCACGTGGCATCCGGGGCTGAGGGCTCCGACCTCGTCCAGGAAGGCGACCGGGTGACGGCCGAGCTCGATGTGGAGTCGCAGCCCGAACGTCCGCGACAGGATGGCCAGGTCCTCCATGACCATCGGGTCGGGGGAGTGCGCGGCGATGCCGACGGCCCCGGGATGGTCGACCTCACGGATGGCGGTGATCAGCTGGTCTCGCCCCTCGCGCTCCCAGGTGCCCTCGTCCGCGCACCGCGTCTCCAGGTAGGTGACGCCGCCCATGCCGGTGGCGCCGAACGCCGAGGCGGTGTCCAGGTCGCCCGCGACGCCCGCGACCGCGGTGACGCCATGGGCGAAGGCCGGGGTGAAGGCCCGGTCGAGCCGGAGATGGGCGTCGATCAGCCCTGGGGTGATCATGCCCGGCCAGTGCACGAGGGCGGCGCCGGGGTAGGAGGCCTCGATCTCGTGGCGAGCCCCGACCCGGAGCACGCGATCACCCCTGATCGCGACGGCGCCGTTCTCGACGGGCGGCCCGGAGATCGGCAGGACGAGCGGCGCGCTGTGCACGGTGACCGCTGGGAGCGCACGCGTGCCGACAACGTGGCCCGCGCGCGTGGGCATAGACACTCCTGTCTGTTTGTCCCTTTAGAGAGATTAAGTGTATCGGTCCCGTGATCTCAAATGCCGCGCCGAGGGGATGAAGGTGCATTGCTTTCCTACACCTGACAGATGACCTTCCTACAGAAGACGATTGATCGACGCGAAAGCGATCTATAGCGTCGTTTGTCGTGACTCGTCCCCCCAGGTTACTGAAAGCGTTGATCGCGGCCGTCGTGCTGATCCCGATCGGACTCGCCTCGGCCCCCGCCTCCGCAGACCCGGCTCCCGACCCCGAGCACCCCTGGCGCCTCGACCAGTGGCCCCAGACCCAGCCGTGGCAGCAGGACGAACCCACGGACGCCAGCCTGCGCGGCAGGCCCGGCGGACCGGCCCCCATCGACCCGCAGAACTGGAAGAACCCGGACCACATGACGTGGGCCGACTACAAGAAGCCGCCGGGAACCAACTGGGCCGACCCGGCGGCCAAGGGTTCGAAGCGCACCTTCCGTGGGGCGCTCGTGCTGCTCGACTACCCCAACCAGCCGTTCGCGGTCACCCAGCCCAAAGGGTCGACCGTCTTCAGGAACCCCAGCGCCGAGGCTCACGACATTCCCCGTGACCAGGTGGCGCAGTTCTACAAGAACTTCCTCAACACCCCCAACCAGCTCAACCGTGGACACACCATCCATGAGTACTGGATGGAGGACTCCGGTGGTCGGTACGGCGTCGACCTGACCGCCTTCGGTCCCTACCAGATGCCCGGCAAGGCGCACGAGTACGGCATGGAGTTCCAGGCGGGCACCGGTTGCCCGGCCGGGGACAAGTGCGACAGGAACATCAGGACCGACGGGCGGGCCGCGTGGACCGCGGCCGTCGGCCAGGAAGTCCCCGCGGGATTCGACTTCGTCTTCTACCTGAGCGCCGGTCAGGACGAGTCGGCCACCTGGCAGGAGTTCGGGTCGATCAAGTTCCCGAAGAAGGAGGACGTGACCGACGACTTCGGGCCGCCGGACCCGGCCCTGCCCAACTGGGCCAGGACGCGCTACGTGGAGTGGACCTCCTGGGCGTCGGCCTCCTCCATCTGGCCCAACGCGGGAGGCGGCTCCTCGACCCAGGCGGAGAGCTCGGGACAGGGCGTCTACGCCCACGAGTTCAGCCACATCCTCGGCATCGGCGACAACTACAACAACCCGTTCGGGGTGCCGCCGCGCCGTGATTACACCGGCCCCTGGGAGATGCTCAGCCGGGGCACCTTCAACGGTCCAGGCGGCCCGCACAGCCGCTGGCTGATCCCGCCGACCTCGGGCTCCTCCATGGGCGCCCAGCACATGCTCCGCAACAAGGTCAAGCTCGGGATAGTGGACGAGCAGAATGTGCTGCGCCTGTCCCGCGAGGCGCTGGCCCAGTCCGGTCTCGTCGTGGCGAAGGTGACCGCGCGGGCCGTACAGCCGGGCTCCGACGACCTGTCCGGCGTCAACATCGCCTTCGGCGACGGTGACCGGAGTCCCGCCTGTGACACCGCCAAGGACCCGTTCTGCGATGGCGGCGGCTACAACAACTACACCGTCGAGGTCGTCGACCGGATGGGCGCGGACTCCTTCGCCCCCGACTCGGGTGTGCTGCTGGCCAAGACCAAGAACGTGGACGACGCGCCCTTCGAGTGGGTCGTCGACGCCAACCCGCAGGACATCGGGATGACCGACTACGTCCTGCCGGACGGCACCGCCGTGCCCATCGTGCTCGGCGACTACCGTCAGCTGTCCGACGCGCTGTTCCACGCGGGCACCGACTCGGGCTCCGAGTTCGAGTACGTGGACCAGGCCAACCGGCTCCACTTCTACGTCCTCGACGTACGGCGGGACCGCAAGGGCATCCTGTCCTACACGGTGGCGATCCGCTCCCTGGACGGCGCCGGGCCGCAGAGGCACGGCGTGAGGCTGCTCCCCGCCGCCGGGATCCCGGCGGAGAAGGGACTGTCCACCTGCCGCTTCCCGCTGTTCAACACCGGCAGGACCGCTCCCGCCCAGGGACAGCACCCCGAGGACGTGAGCGCCTACCTCAACGAGGACGTCTACCGTCTGTCGGCGACCGTCGACGGCAAGGGCTGGAGCGCCTCGCTGCCCAACCGGCTCGCGACCGCGGGCTTCGGCAAGCAGACGCTCGTGGCCGTCAACGCGCAGCGGGCCTCGGGGGGCACTCGCCTGGCCAAGGTCACGCTGACCGCGACCTCGGAGAGCGACCCGTCCAGGACCGCGAAGGCGACCTGCCACGTGATCGGCCTGTGAGGACTCCCGCGCGCCGCGCGGGAGGGTGACAGGCAGGACGCGCCGTGGCCTCCCTCCAGAGGACCCCTCTCGGGAGGGAGGCCACCGGTGTGCCCGCCGGGCCGGGGCGCCGGGCGATCGGCTCCGACGCCTGCGCTTCGTGGAGTACCGCTCCACCGACTGATCGGTGGACCGGGAGACGCCGCTGTCCGCCGGGCATCTGCTTGAATCGATGTTGAGACAACACGTCGGCCGGGTCGGGGGACCGCGGACGTGCCGTGGTTCTCTCCGGAGGGTGTGAATGCCCGGGCGGCCGAACGTTCCTGATCGTCGTGATGAGAGATCGTCGAAGTGGCGGATGCGGCTGGCGACTCCGCTCCTGGCGGGGGTCACCGTTCTGGCCACCGTCCTGGCGGCCTCCCCGGACGTGCTGCCCATCCCCGTGTGGGCCAAGGTGGTGATCATCGTCACCGCCGGGCTGCTGGCCGGGGTGGGCATCCTCATGAACAGTGGTTCAAAGCAGGAGGAGACCGTCACGGGTGACGGGGCGTCCTGGCGCCCGCCTGACCAGTGGCCGCCGATCCCGGCGCACTTCACCGGGCGCGTCGAGTCGCTGGCCGAGTTGCGCCAGGTGTTCGCCGACCGTCACCGGGCCCGCTCCCGCCCCGAGCACGCCTCGCCGCTGGTGGTGTCGGTGTACGGCAGGGGCGGGGTCGGCAAGTCCGCGCTCATCGCCAGGTTCGGCCACGAGGTCGCCGACCGCTTCCCCGACGGACGCCTGCACGCGGACCTGCGCGGCACCATCGAGGCGCCGGTCCGTCCCGAGGAGGTGCTGATCGGGTTCCTGAGGGCGCTGGGGGTGCGCCTGACCACCGACCCCGGCGGCCTGACCGAGCTGCGCACGCTCTGGCTGACCTGGACCAAGGGCAAGCGCATCCTGATCGGCCTGGACAACGCCCAGGACGGCGACCAGGTCAAGGACCTGATCCCGGCCGATCCCGGATGCACGGTCATGATCACCTCCCGGCAGCCGCTGTTCCTGCTCAACACCTACGACAAGCAGCTGTCGGTGTTCAGCTCGGCGCAGGGCGTCGAGCTGCTGGCCAGGCTGGCCGGGGGTGAGCGGGTCGCCGCCGACCTGGAGGCGGCCGAGGAGATCGTCCGGATGTGTGACCATCTTCCGCTGGCCATCAGCATCTGCGGCGGGCGCCTGGCCACCCGGGAGAACTGGACGCTGCGCGAGCTGGCCGACCGTCTCAGGGACGAGCGGCGCCGCCTGGACCAGCTCGAACTCGCCCGCCGCCTGGACAAGAGCGTGCGGGCCTCGCTGCAGCTGAGCTACGAGGACTGCACCGGCATCCAGCGTCGCCTGCTGCGTCTGCTCAGCCTGCTCACCGCCCCCGACGTGCCCGGCTGGGTGCCGGGGGAACTGCTGGCCACCTCCGAGCTCGAAGGGGCCGACCAGCTTGAGGCACTGATCGACGCCCAGCTCGCCGACTCCTCCGGCATCGACTTCTCCGGCGCGATGCGTTACCGGCTGCACGACCTGGTCAGGATCTTCGCCCGTGAGGTGACCTTCTCCCGCGACGACGAGGCCCACCGCAGGGCGGCCATCGAACGGGTGCTGTCCGGATACCGCCGCCGTGCCGAGGCCGCCGCGGTGGCCCGATGGCCGCAGGACTGGGGCCGCAGCGGCAGGAGGGCGGACTCCGTCCTGTCGGCCGAGGCGATCCAGGCGTCGGCGGCCGACTGGCTCAACGCCGAGCGCCTCACCCTGGTCGCCATGATCCACCAGGCCAGGAGCATGGAGCTGTGGGAGCTGGCCTGGAGCCTGGGGCGCGCCTTCTGCTCGCTGTGCCACTCGCTGCGGGCCTACTGGTCCGACTGGCGCGCGGTCGCCGAGATCGTGTGCGAGGCCGCGGGTCACCTGGACGACCGGCGGCGGGCCCTGGGCATCGCGCTGCTCGACCGGGCCGCGGTGGCCGGAGGACAGGGCGGTCACGACAGCGCCAGGAAGGACGCCGAGCTGGCGCTGGACATCTTCACGGACCTGGGGGAGTCCTGGTGGGCCGCGCGGGCGATGCGCTCGGTCGGCATGAGCCTGTTCAACGACGGCAACCTCGACCGGGCCCAGGGGTACCTGATCGGGGCGATCACCGCGTTCAAGGCGGAGGACGACCGCTGGTGGGCGGCCAGGAGCCAGCGCAACCTGGCCGAGCTCAGGCTCGCCCAGCGCAGGCCGGAGGAGGCCAGGGAACTGCTCGAGGACGCTCTTGAGATCTTCCAGCACGATCGCAACCGCTACTCGGAGGCACAGACCCTGCGCGCCTACGGCGAGGTGCTCGGCGCGACCGCGCGGGCGCTGGAGACCCAGGGCGAGGCCAAGGCCGCGGACGAGAACTTCACCCGGGCCGGGTTCAGCCTGGATCGGGCCGCGGAGATGTTCCGGCTCAGGGGAGAGCTGTGGGAGGAGGCCAGGTGCCTGCGCGCGGCCGGTGAGGTCGGCAACCCGGCCAACGGGCTGCGCGAGCTGACCTACGTGCGGCGGGCCACCGAGATGCTGGTCGCGCTCGGCGACTCCTGGGGAGTGGCCAGGGCCGAGCTGTCCGCGGGACGCGCCCACGGCAGGCTCGGCCGTACTCAGGAGGCGCAGCAGGCGCTGGGGCGGGCCGTACGAAGCTTCGAGGAGCTGGGCGACCGCTGGTGGATGGCCAGGAGCCTGCGCTATCTCGGCGAGACGCACCTGGAGGCGGGTGACTGCGACAGGGCGCTGACCTCCCTCAGACAGGCCCAGGACATCTACCGCAGCCTCCGCAACCAGTCGGGCATGGGCCGTACGCTCGAACTCCTCCGCAGGGCCGAGGAGTGCTCGGGGAGGACGACGTCCTGAAGACGGTCTCCGGGGGGCGCGCTTCGACGACGGCGGGCCAGATCCCGGAGCGCGCCGCTGTCCCGGAAAGGCCCAGGCCGGGCCTTGGGCGAGGGCGTCAGGAAAGGTGGTGCCGGAAAACGATCACCAAAGGGTGACGTTCAGGAGAACGGTCCCATAAAAGGGGCATTCGGGAAATCGATGATACGGAGGGTCGGAGAGGGGGTGATCGGGAAAACATGGTCGGTGAAACGGCATTCCCAAAAAGGACGCCGTGGAAGAGGTGGCATCATTTGCGGCAACAGGCCCCAAGTGTTCACTGCGCGGCCATACCTCGACGTATAAGCTCGGCAGTGATGAACGATCTGACGCGATGGATTGATCTTGAAGGTGCCGTCAACGTGCGCGACCTTGGCGGGCTCGCGACGACAGACGGCGGAACCACACGCTTCGGCCGGGTTTACCGGTCGGACAACCTGCAGGGGCTGACGGAACGCGACCTCGAGCTGCTCGTCGGAGAGCTCAAGCTCCGCCACGTCGTCGACCTGCGCTCGGAGGCCGAGGTGTCCCTTGAGGGCCCGGGGCCGCTCACCGCCGTTCCCGAGGTGAGCATCCACCACCTCACCCTCTTCGCGGAGGGGGGTACGAACACCGACGTCGACGCCGACACGATCGACGCCGACAAGGTGCTGCCCTGGCAGGAAATAGACGAGGAGACCCTCGCCGAGCTTCGGGTGACCGGCTTCTACTACGGCTACCTGCGCGACCGTCCCGACTCGATCCTGGCCGCGCTGCGGGCCCTGGCCCACGACGACGGCGCCGCCATCGTGCACTGCGCGGCGGGCAAGGACCGCACCGGTGTGGTCAGCGCCCTGGCCCTCGAGGTCGCCGGGGTCACCCGGGAGGCGATCGTCGCCGACTACGTCGCGACCGGCGACCGTCTTGAGGGCATCCTGGCGCGCCTGCGGGCCAGCCTCACCTACCGTGACGACCTCGACTCCCGCCCCGCCGACGACCACAGGCCACGCGCGGAGTACATCGAGCAGTTCCTGGGCATCCTCGACGACCGTTTCGGCGGCCCGCTGTCATGGCTCGCCTCCCAGGGATGGACCGAGGCCGATTCCCTGGCCCTGTGGTCCCGTCTGCGCGACTGACCCTCCGCCCCGCCGTACGGCCCGCTCCTCCGCGTCCTTTCCACGCTTCGTGGCGAGGACGCGGAAGACGGGCCTTTTCGCGTTCAGAGCGTGACGACCCGGCCCTCCTCGGCCGACCGGCGGGCGGCCTCGAGGACGGTGAGGGTCTCGATGGCGTCCTCGGGGTCGACCGGGGGAGGGGTCCCCTCGCGCAGGCTCGCCACGACACCGCGGTAGAAGTCGAGGTAGGCGCCGGGCTCGGTGCGCACGGGGCGGGCGTCCTCGTCGGTGCCCAGCGTGCCCCAGCGCTCCCGCGGCTCGTCACCGAACCCGGGGGAGTCCGCGGCCAGACCGGCGCGCAGGCGCTCCTCCTGGACGTCGAGCCCGTTCTTGAGGTATCCCGCCCGTGAGCCAAGCACCCTGAAACGGGGGCCGAGCCTGGGGGCGACCGCGCTCACCCACAGGTGGGAGCGGGCGTCGTTCGCGTGCGTCAGGGCGATGAAGGTGTCGTCGTCGGAGGCGATCCCGGAACGCCGGACGTCGGACTCGGCGTAGACATGGGTGGCGGGGCCGAGCAGGCGCAGGGCCTGGTCCACCAGGTGGCTGCCGAGATCGTAGAGGAGACCGCCGACCTCCTCGGCGCCGCCCGTCTCCCGCCAGCCGCCCTTCGGGACGGGGCGCCAGCGTTCGAACCGGGACTCGAGGCGGGTCACCGTGCCCAGCTCTCCCGAGGACAGCAGCCGCCGGATCGTGAGGAAGTCGCCGTCCCAGCGCCGGTTCTGGAAAACGGTCAGCATCAGGCCGCGCTCGTGCGCCAGCTTCGTCAGCCCCCGAGCCTGCGCCGCGGTCGCCGCCAGCGGCTTGTCGACCACGACCGGCAGGCCCGCCCGCAGCGCCGCCTCGGCCAGCGGGACGTGGGTGCGGTTGGGGGAGGCGACCACGATCAGGTCGCTGGAGTCCCACAGTTCCTCGGCGTCGCCGACCGCCCGCGCGCCGTACTTGTCCCCGACCTCGGCGGCCCGCTCCGGGGACCGCGTCACCACGGCCGACAGGCGCAGCCCCGGCGTCGCGGCGATCAGCGGGGCGTGGAAGAACGCCCCGGCCACGCCGTACCCGATGAGGCCGACGCGCAGGCCGGGCATCGTCCCCGCGGCCGGTTCGGCCGGTCCGGTCCCCGTCTCGGGCACCGTCTCGGCCGTCGTGTCGGTCACCCGGTCAGTCACCGCGCCGCTCGTCGCGCTCGGCGAGGAACGCCTCGAACTGGGCGGCGAGCTCGTCGCCGGTGGGCATCTCGGAGGGCTCGGCCATCAGGTTCTCGCGCTCCGCGCCCGCGGCGAAGGCGTCGTACTGCTGCTCCAGGCCCGTGATGGCGGTCGACAGCTCCTCGGAGGCCGCGATCTGCTCGGCGATCTCGGTGTCCGTCCTGTCCGCCGCCTCGCGCAGACTCTCCAGCGGGAACACCAGGCCCGTGCCCCTGGTGACCGCCTCGAGCGCCGTCAGAGCCGCGGCGGGGTACTCCGCCTGGGCGAGATAGTGCGGGACGTGCACCGCGTAGCCCAGGGCGTCGTGCCCCTTCTCCCCGAGCCGGAACTCGATCAGCCCGGCCACGCTCCCCGGAACCTGAACCCTGCCGAAGGCGCTGTTCTGGCCGGAGACCAACTCGGGACGGCTGGCGTGGCCGGTGATCCCGAGCGGGCGGGTGTGCGGGACGGCCATCGGGATGCCGTGCACGGTCACCAGCTTGCCGATGCCGAGGCGGGTGACCAGGGACTCGAGGGCGGCGGCGAACAGCTCCCACTCGCGGTCCGGCTCCGGGCCCGTGAGCAGCAGGAACGGTGTTCCCGTCGTGTCGTGGGCCAGATGCACGGCCAGCTCGGGACTCTCCACGCTCACCCAGCGATCGGTGTCGAAGGTCATGATCGGCCGCCGGGACCGATAGTCGAGCAGGCGGTCCACGTCGAACGTCGCCACGACGCTGTGCTCAAGCCCGTCCAGCAGGTGGCCGACGGCGAGCCGTCCCGCGCCGCCCGCGTCCACGAACCCGTCGAAGTGGTAGAGCAGCACCGGATCGGTCAGCTCAGGCACCTCTCCGGTGAGCCGGTAGAGATCCGTCGGGTCGAACACCGTCTCCCAGCCTTTCGTCGGTCGTCTCTCCACAACATGAACCCGCGGGCTGCCCGGTGAATTCCGGCCGCCCCCCGGCGATCACTGCGCACCCTATCGGGGCACAATGAATCCCATGCAGTCCGACCCTGAGCTCGAAGAGTTCGCGACCCGCCTGTTCGACCTGGCCAGGACAGGAGAGACCGAGCGGCTTCGCGCGTATGTCGAGGCCGGGGTTCCGGCCAACCTGAGCAACGACAGGGGCGACACCCTGGTGATGCTCGCCGCCTACCACGGCCACGCCGAGACCGTCAGGGCGCTGACCGCCCTCGGCGCCGACCCGGGCCGGCCCAACGACCGGGGGCAGACCCCGTTGTCGGGCGCCGTCTTCAAGAAGGAACCCGAGGTGATCAGGGCACTCCTGGACGCGGGCGCGGATCCGGACGGCGGAACCCCCTCCGCGAGGGACGCAGCCCGCATGTTCGGTCACGATGAGTATCTGAAGTGGTTTGAACGTTAACCCCAATTCGTGATGTCCCATATTTTGAAACATATTGAAATCATCTGTTGTTCGGCCATTCTTGACAGGTGGGAACTACTACTACGCCCCGGTCCAATCGGTACCTCCGCCTCCCCCCGCTGCCCTGCCCCTTCCCGAGCGAGGTGAGTCCTCATGTTGAGAGGGTCAACCAGGAGAACCTGGAGTGGCTCGTCGGCTCGGGAATGCTGGAGAACGCCGAGACGGTCGAGCGCTACCGGCAGGCGAAGTACGGCTGGCTGAGCGGGCGAACCTACCCGTACGCGGAGCACCACCTGCTCCGCCTGGTGACCGACTGGTGCGTGTGGCTGTTCGCCTTCGACGACGCTTTCTGCGAGTCGGCTCGCGGGGCCGCCGAGATGGCCCGGGCCCTGCCCCAGTTCTACGCCGTCCTTGAGGACCTGGACACCGGAAACCAGGTGGACGACAGGTTCGCCAGGACACTGCTGGAGATCAAGGGCAGGATCGCCGTCTACGCCGACGGCGACCAGCTCGACCGCTGGCGCGCCGTCACGAAGGACTATCTGTTCGCGCAGGTCTGGGAGGCGGCCAACCGCGAGGACGAGGTGATCCCTCCGCTGAAGGACTACATCTTCATGAGGCGCAAGACCGGTGCCATGCTCACCGTCTTCGCCCTGATCGACATCGCCGGTGGTCACCGCCTCACCCCCGACGAATGGCGGCATCCCATCATGCGCGCGATCACCGAGAGCGCGAACGACGTCGTCGTCTGGGACAACGACCTCATCTCGTACGCCAAGGAGAGCGAAAGCGGCAACTCCCGCAACAACCTGGTGAACGTGCTGGCCAGGCACAGAGGTTACTCCAGGCAGGCAGCGATGGAGGTGATCGGCGGGATGCGGAACCGTGCCATCGCCGACATGATCCAACTGCGCTCCGCGCTTGAGGGGTTCGGCTCGGAGGCGGTGCGCGCCTATGTGCGCGGCCTGGAGTTCTGGATCAGCGGAAGCGTGGACTACTCGCTGACCAGCTCCCGCTACATGCACGCCTGGCAGCGGCAGGAGCGGGTGTTCTCCGCCGAGTGACCACCCCCGTGGTCAGAACGAGGGGAGCTGGTCGTCCGCGCTCTGATCTCCGAGCGCGAGCTCGATCAGCTCCTCCAGGTTCAGTTTCTTGCCACTGGAGAAGGCCTCCTCGTGAGCCTTCTCGCCCAGCAGGCGCTTGCACTCCTTGACACACCGGTCGTGCTCGGCGTTGAAGAAGGGCGACCCGAGCTGGGGCATGCCGAAGGTGCGCCAGTTCGCCTGGCCGCCGCCCATCAGCCGTGAGGCGAGCACCGGCTGCCCCTCCTCGAGGGCCTGCCTGGCGACCACCTCGATCGCCAGGCCGATGCCGAGCACATCGTGGAAGTAGCGCTTGAGCCGCAGCGCCTCGCGCGCGTTCGCCATGGCCTCCGAGGTGCGGCCCGTCGCCTGGCAGACGCTCGCCAGGGCGTAGATGGCGTAGGAACGCAGCCACAGCTCGCCGCGCTGGGTGCAGACGGTGATGCAGTCGCGCAGCAGCACCTCGGCCTCGCCGGGGTCGTTCTGCATGAGCAGCACCATCGACAGCTCGACGATCGAGGGGAGCAGCCCCGGGTTGAGCTCCCTGCCGCTCTTGTGGAACTCGATGGCGACGCCGAGCAGCGCGCTGGCCTTGTGCAGGTCGTTCTGGAGGAACGCGGCCGTGCCGAGCATCTTGGTCGCCAGGATGACCGCGCCGGAGTCGCCGACGCGCACCGCGTCCGCGCTGCACCGGTCCGCGGCGTCGACGGCGCCCGCGATGTTGCCCTGGGCGCTGTGGATGTAGGAGAGCACCCACAGCGCCTTGCAGCGCTCCGGACTCGGCTGGCGCGACAGCTCCAGGGTCTTCTCGAGGTAGAGCCTGCCCTCGCGCGCCAGCCCGCAGGCCACCCACATGAACCACAGCGACGACAGGAGCTTCAGGCCGGACAGCACCTCGCCCGGGGTGTTCAGGCAGTAGTCCAGGGCCACCCTGATGTTGTCGTGCTCGTGGCGCATCCGGACGTACCAGTAGACCTGGCGGGCGCCCGACCAGGCGTCCTCGCTTCTCTCCGCCAGTCGCAGGTAGTAGTCGCGGTGCCGTTTCCTGGTGTCCCCCGTCTCGCCCAGCTTCTCCAGCCACTCCTCGCCGTATTGGCGCAGGGTGTCGATCAGCCGGTAGCGGTGCCCCGACGGGGTCCCGTCGCTCAGCAGGATCGACTTCTCGACCAGACTGGCGACGAGGTCCATGATGTCCTCGCCCGGCAGGCCGTCCCCGGCGCACACGTAGCGGGCCGCGTCCAGCTCGAAGTCGCCCGCGAAGACCGACAGGCGGGCCCACAGGAGCCGCTCGGCGGGCTCGCACAGCTCGTGGCTCCATCCGATCGCGGCGCGCAGCGTCTGATGGCGGGGCAGCGCCGTACGGCTGGCGCCCGCGAGCAGACTGAACCGGTCGGCCAGCAGGTCGAGGATCTGCTCGACGGAAAGCGCCCGCATCCGGACCGCGGCCAGCTCGATGGCGAGGGGGATGCCGTCGAGGCGGCGGCACAGCTCGGACACGGGGCCGATGTTGTGCTCGTCGAGCTCGAAGTTGGGCACGACCGCGCTCGCCCGCGCGACGAAGAGCTGCACAGCCTCATTGGTGAAGATGTTCTCGCTGGGGGCGTCGCCGGGGACGGCCAGCGGCGGGATGGTGACCGTGTGCTCGCCCCTGGCGTTCAGCGACTGGCGGCTGGTCGCCAGGATGGTCAGGCCGCTCGCCTTGGTCAGCAGATCCTCGAAGAGCACCGCGCAGTCGTCGACGAGGTGCTCGCAGGTGTCGATGACCAACAGGATCTCGCGGTCGCCCAGCCACTCGGTCAGCGTCTCGTCCGCGGAGCGGGACGACTGGTCGGCGATGCCAAGGGCGGAGGTGATCGTGTGCCGGACCATTCCCGGGTCCTGCAGCCGGGCCAGGTCGACGAACCAGGCACCGTCCCTGAACTGACCGCGCATCAGGTGTGCGATGCGCAGCGCCGTACGGGACTTGCCGACCCCGCCGATGCCGGTCACGGTGACCAGCCGGTGCTCACGAAGCCGCTGCCGGAGAGTGGTCAGGAGCCTTGTACGTCCCACGAAGCTGGTGAGCTCGTTGGGGAGATTGCCGTCTCGCCGCCATCCTGATGGCGTTGCCATGGCCGCCTCACGGGGGTAACTGACACCTGACCATCGCATCGTACCCGCCCGCGCCGCCGGCTGTCCCTGGCGTGGGGGGCGGTCGGAGAGCTTTCCTGTTCCGTCCCCTCGTGGTGCGAAGGAGTTACCGTGACGCTGGCTAGCATGGACGCGTGACTTCGCTTGAGCCCGACGACCTGCATCCCGACGATCTGCGTCCCGTCGACCTCTCCGACGACGGTCCGCCGATCCTGCCCGACCAGACCAGCGACGACACCGATCTCGGCTGGGGCGGCTGGCGCGAGCCCGACGACGACGACAGGCTGCTTGAGGACCGTCCGCCCCACTGGTAGGGGCAGACGCTCGGGGTCATCGGACGCCCGGGATCACGACACCACGTCCTTGCGCCGGAACCGGCGGAAGGCGAGGGCGACCAGGATCGCCGAGTAGGTGATCGACACGGCCACGCCCTTGACCATGCCGCTGTAGTCGGGTTGCGGCGCGAGGGCGTCCAGCCATGCCGTGCTCCAGAACGTCGGCAAGAACTCCCTGAGCGAACCGAGGGCCTCGACCGCCTGCAGGATGCTGCTGATGATCACCAGGCCGACCGCCCCGCCGACCGCGCCGAGCGGCGAGTCGGTGCCGACGGACAGCAGGAAGGCCAGCGCCGCGACCACGAACTGGCTGACCAGGACGTAGCCGATCACTACTCCGAAGCGGGGCAGCACCTCGATGGCCGCGATCGTCTCACCTGTCCCGGGCACCCGCACGTCATGCCAGCCGAACCCCAGGGTCCCGGCCAGCAGCGCCATCAGCGGCAGGCAGACGACGGCGGCCGCCGAGTAGGTCATCGCGACGACCAGCTTCTGTCGCAGCAGCCTGTCGCGGGGGATGGGGGCGGCCAGCAGGTAGCGCAGCGAGGACCAGCTCGCCTCGCTCGCCACGGTGTCGCCGCAGAACAGTGCGACCGCGACGACCAGCAGGAAGCTCGCGGAGACCGAGAGAGCGAACGCCGCGAAGTTCAGGCCGCCCTCGACCGCCAGGTCGGACAGGCGCAGCGTGGTCGCGGGCGGGGCCGAGCCGGTGCCGACCTTGAACGCGACCACCAGGATCCACGGCAGCGCCAGCAGCAGGCCGAACATCACCAGCGTACGGCGCCGCCTGAACTGGCGGGCGAACTCCACCGAAAGCGGCAGCGTACGGCCGGCCAGATAGCCGGCGGCGGAGCCGTCCCCTCTCGGGCCTTCGCTCCTGGGGCCGCCGTCCGCCGGGATATCGTCCTCCAGGACGTCGGTCCGGGGGCCGCGCGAACCGTTCACGTCGTTCATACGTTCTCCCCGATCAGGTCCAGGAACACGTCTTCGAGGCGGCTTCCCGAGCCGTTGCCGGAGGCGTGGCCGCCCAGCAGGTCGCTCACCGGCCCCGCGGTGACCAGACGCCCTCGATGCATGACCACCACGTGGCTGCAGGTCTGCTCGACCTCGGCGAGCAGATGGCTGGAGACGATGACCGTACGGCCCCGCGCGGCATAGGCGATCAGGACCTCGCGCATCTCGCGGATCTGCGGCGGGTCGAGGCCGTTGGCGGGCTCGTCGAGCACCAGCAGGTCGGGCAGGCCGAGCATGGCCTGGGCGATGGCCAGGCGCTGGCGCATGCCCTGGGAGTAGGTCCGCACCGCCCGGTCGAGCGCGCCGCCGAGCCCGGCGATCTCCAGGGCCTCGGCGAAGTGCGCGTCCCGCTCGGGGCGGCCGGTCGCCTTCCAGTAGAGCTCCAGGTTGGCCCGCCCCGTCAGGTGCGGCAGGAAGCCGGGGCCCTCGACGAACGAGCCGAGGCGCGACAGCACGGGGGCGCCGGGGGAGATCAGATGGCCGAAGATCCTGATCTCGCCCGCGTCGGGGTGAATCAGGCCCATCAGCATCCGCATCGTGGTGGTCTTGCCTGCGCCGTTGGGGCCGAGCAGGCCGAGCACCTGGCCCTGCTCTACGGTGAAGGACAGGTCGTCGACCGCCAGCTCGCCGTTGCCGTACGCCTTGGTCAGGCCGTCGATCCGCAGCGGGACCGCGTCGAGGGCCGGGTCGTGCTCGCCGGCGCGGCGTCTGCGCCCAACGAGCAGCAGGACGGCCGCGACGACGACGGCGGCGGCGGGCAGCGCCCACGTCCACCAGGTCAGGCCGTTCGACGGGGTCCGCAGCGAGGCGTCCGTCGGGACGGTCAGAGCCTGGGAGGCCAGCTCGACCTCGTAGACGGCGGGGGCGGCCGGGGTGCTGTAGCCGAGGTCGGTCGTGGTGAAGGCGACCCGCAGCCGGTGGCCGGTGTCGAAACGGTGGTCGATGGCGGGCAGGGTGACCGTCGCCTCACCGGTGCCGCTCTCGGAGACGACGATCCTGACCGGGGCGACGAGGCTCTCCGGCAGGAGCGGCGTCTGGACGCCGATCCCGACGTCGTAGAGCTTGGCGAACAGCGTCACCCCCGGCCCTGTCTCGCCGGGCCCTGGGGTGACGCTGTTCGCGTCCCCGCCCGTTTCCCGGCCGGTACCGTCATCGGTTTCCCGGCCCGTGTCCGGCGTCCCGGCCCAGGCCGTCGTGCTCCCGGTGCGCACCCGCACCCGCACGGTCGAGCTGCCGGTGACCTGGAGCGGGGTGGTGAGCGGGGCGGAGTCGAACTGGGCGCTCTGGCCCGCCATGTCGACGGACACGCTCAGGTTGCCCGCGCCACCGCCGAGACCGCCGAAGCCGGGGACGGAGGAGATCGAGGAGGGGGAGCCGCCCGGCGGGTTGGCGACCTGCTGGGCGGGGCCGTTCACCGGCACCGAGGTCGTCGCGGTGCCGGAAAGGCCCGGGTAGCCGGTCGCGGTCGCGTGCAGCTGCACGGGGCGGCGGGTGCCGGGGTCACGGCCGCCGTCACGGGTGACGGTGAACGCGCTGTTCGCCCGGCCGGCGTCCGCGGTGCCCCGCAGGTAGTGGTCGAACCAGGCCGTCGTCTGCTCATGGATCCAGTCGACCTCGCCGTTGCCGCCGTCGTGGCCGCCGTCGAACCAGGCGACGCCGACCGGGGCGCCGGTCGCGGCGACGGCCCTGGCGTTGGCGTCCGCCTGCCCCAGGGGGAACAGCGAGTCGCGCTGCCCCTGGAGCAGCAGCGTCGGGATCTTGATCCTTCCGGGCACGGAGACGGGGCTGGACCTGCGCAGGGTCTCGACCGCCTGCGGTGTCGCCCTGCCCGTCTCCGCGATCCGCTGGTAGATGTCGCAGATCTCCGCCAGAAACCGGCCGCACCTGACATCCTGCGCGGTCAGAGGTTGTGCGGGCGTCGTGGCCCGGTCGCCGCCTGAGGCGGCCTGGAACGGGCCCGCGCCCGGGGTGGGGCCGCCCCTGCTGAAGAACAGCCCGGCCCACATCCGCTTGAACACCCCGTTCAGCGGCCCCTGGCCGCCCGCGTCGGGGAACAGCGCGTCGGCCAGGTCGTACCAGGTGATCTGCGGGACGATCGCGTCGATCCTGCTGTCGTAGGCGGCGGCCATCAGCGCGATGGCGCCACCGTAGGAGCCGCCCGCGATGCCCACCCTCGGGTCCCCGCCCGTGTCGAGCCTGACCTCGGGCCGCCGGGCCAGCCAGTCGACGAGCTGCCGGACGTCCTTGACCTCGTAGTCGGGGGAGTTGAGCGCGATCTGCCCGGTCGAGCGCCCGAAGCCCCGCGCCGACCAGGTCAGTACGGCGTAGCCCTCCCGGGCCAGCCGTACCGCCGCCTCCCGCACGCTCTCCTTGCTGCCGCCGAAGCCGTGGGCCAGCAGCACGGCCGGAGCCCTGCCGCCCCCGGCGGGCGGGAAGAAGCTCGCGTCCAGCGTGACCCGCTGGTCGTCACGGGGCCCGTCGACCACCGTGATGCTCTGCTCCTGGGCCCTCACCTCGGGCGCCGACGGCCACAGAATCCAGGTCGCGACGCCGACGGCCAGCACGGCGACCACCGCGATCCAGGTGACAGGCTTCCCCGCAAGCTTCATGCCGCGAGCTTACTGAGAGGAGCTGAGAGGGACCTGAGACGTTCCGGCGGCGAGCGGAGAGCCCACACGAACCCTGACCAAAGCCGCAAGGGGCGCAAGTGCCCAGACAGGGGGCTAACCCCTACCGATCTCTCGGGGATGTTCCTGATTGCGGACCAAGGTAAAGGACGGGCATCATTTCGCGCGTGAAGTTAGTCGAGAGCTTGAAAAGAAGAGCCACTCCGGTCGTCCTGTGGGCGTTGCCCTACTGGACCAGGGGAAAGGCGGGGCGTGAGACCCCGGAGGACCTGTTTCGGGTGCTCTACCTCGGCTGGCTGGTCGCCTTCTCGTTCAAGGTCCTCGGCGCCTCGTGGGACGTCTCCTGGCACTTCAAGTGGCTTCGTGACGACCTGGCGCCGCCGCACCTGCTCAACAGCGTCGGGACCGCCATCGCGCTCACGCTCACGATCATCCACCTCTACACCGGTTACGGCGTGGACAGGACGGCGCAGCGCCTCGTCGGCTGGGGCACCGCGATCTTCCTGATCGCGGTGCCGCTCGACCTGATCAACCACCGCATCAACGGGCTCGACATCACCTCGTGGAGTCCGTCGCACATGATGCTCTACTTCGGCACGCTGCTCATGGTCTGCGGCGTGACGAGGGGCTGGTTCATGGGGGCACCCCCGGGGCGGGCGCGGACGCTGGTCCTCGGCGGGCTCTTCGTCTTCCTGCTGGAGAACGTCTGGTTCCCGGCGCAGCACCAGGAGTACGGCGTGTTCGGCATCGCCGCCTGGGACAAGGGACGCCCCGAGGCGGAGCCCATCCTGCTGCAGTTCGCCGCCGACCAGATGGGCCGCGCGGTCGACCGGGCCATGGTGGTCAGGTTCTCGCTGCCGGTGCCCGACCAGGTGTATCCGCTCTACGCGGTGGCCGCCGGGATGATCGTCCTGGTCTTCGCCCGCGCGATGACGGGGCGGGCCTTCACCGCGACCATCGTCGCGGCCTCCTACGTCGCCTACCGCGCCCTCATCTGGCCGCTGCTCGGGTTCGCCGGCTTCCCACACTCGGCGGTCCCGGCCTTCCTGATCGCCGGGGCGCTCGCGATCGACCTGGCGTTCCTGATCCGGAACCCGGTGGCGCGGGCGCTGCTCGGCTCGCTCGCGGCCACGGTCGTCGTGGACTGGGCGCTGCGCCTGCAGGGCGGCCTCTATCTCACGCCGCCGCGGGTGCCGCACCTGACCGTGGCGATTGGCGGGGTCATGCTCGCCGTGCTCTGGCTGGGGGCCGAGTGGGGCATGGCCCGCTACCGGCTCCGGGCTCAGGACATGGAGGCCGTGGTCAGCGCGACCGCGAGCCCGTAGGCCAGCCCCATCACGGTGATCTCGGCCGCCGCCCACGCGACGACCGCCGTCCCCTGCCGCGCGGCGATGCGCGGCAGCAGGCGGAACCTGATGTGGGCGGCGAACGGGATCAGCAGCGCCACGCTGGCGGTCTTGGCCAGCACGAGCAGCCCGTAGTGGCTGCCGAACAGCGCTCCCGGCAGCTCGACCCCCTGGGTCAAGGCCATCGAGGACAGGCCGGTCACCAGCCCCGAGACGCTCACCAGCACCAGCGCCAGCGTCGCCAGCCTGGAGAACCTCGGCAGGATCCCGGCCAGCAGCTCGCGATTCCCCGCGACCAGCAGCATGATCGTCAACAGCCCGCCCGTCCAGGCGGCGGAGCCCATCACGTGCAGCTCCATCGAGATCATGATGGGGTCGTGCCACACCGAGTTCACCGCGTGCCCGGTGACGGGGATCGGCAGCAGGCCGAAGAAGGCGATCACGATACGCAGCTCCGCCGGGACCTTCTCGCCGAACCGTACGGCCAGCAGTCCGATCCCGGCGTAGGCGAGCGCGCAGGCGGCGCTGAAGAGCATGCCCTGACCGGCGCCGAAGTCGTCGACGTACTCGGCGATCATCCCCGGCGTCGGGATCGTTCCGGGGTTGAGCTGGGCGGTTTGGAACACGATGACGACCAGCGCCAGCAGCGCCCACGCCCACGCGAACGTCACCGCCAGTGGCCTGGCCCGGCGCATCACCGGCTCGGTCTGGTCGGGGTCGTCGAATCCGAGCATCTTCGGCAGCAGGCTGAGCCCGACCACCGCCACCGCCGTCAGGTCGAGCAGCACCCGCAGCACCGGCAGGCCGTACTCCACCAGCGGCCCGGGGACGGCGATCCCCGGCACCGCCTGCTGGGCGGTCAGCGCCGTCGCGGTCACCACGGCGAGCACGGCCGCCGAGACGAATCCGCCGGTGACCAGCCTCCTGAGCGTGCCCGTCGTCTCCGGCGCGCTCTCCAGGGTCGCCGTCATCGCGGAGCCCCCTGATCCCCGGTACGGCGCAGCGCCACGACGGTGGCCCCGCCCAACAGGACGAGGGCGCCCACGATCCACAGCACGGCCATCCCCGCCCCGCCGTTCTGCGCGGCCTCGGCGGCCTGGGCGCTCAGGCCCGGGGTCTGCGGCGCGGCGGAGTCGGCAGGGGCCGGCTGGGCCGCCGTGCCCGTGCCCGCCACGGTCAGGGTGAAGGTCACCTTGCCCACCACCGGGTGGCCGTCCGAGGACATGATGCGGTATCCCGCGACGTACTGCCCGGCGGGTCCCAGAGGCTTGACCCCGACGCTCACCTTCGCGCCGTCGACGGCCGTCTTCCCGGCCTCCCAGCGGGTCCCGTCGGGGCCGGTCACGCTGATCTGGGCGAAGCCTTGCCGTACCGTCTGGTCGAAGGTGAGGGTGATCCGGTCCGGTCCCGAGGTGAGTTGCGCGCCGTCCCTGGGGTCGCTGCCGATCAGCACGTTGTGGGCCTGCGCCGGGGTGACCACGCCCAGGAGCGCGGTACACGCGAGCAGCAGGACGGTCAGAAGCCGCCTCACCGATCGTGGCCTTCCGTTGGGTCTGTCATGACCCCGCCATGCTCCCATCACTGCCCACCGGCGTGGGAATCGGCCACCAGGACGATGGATCGGACGGCCCCGAGGGGAGGCGCAGGGACGGTTCCCCGGCGGTTCCGTCGTGGTCCCGTGGCGGCTGCCGGGACAGTCCCGGGTGCGGCTCGCCGGGACGGCGGCGGAAACAGTGCCGGAGAACAGTGCCGGAAGACGGTGCCGGAAGACGGTGCCGGAAGACGGTGCCGGAAGACGGTGCCGGAAGACGGTGCCGGAGAACAGCGCGGGAAAAAGGTGGCGCCCGGCGATCCGTGGCAGGAGGGGATCGCCGGGCGCCGATGGGAGGGATGGCTAGTTCAGGCGCTGCCAGAGCGCGGGCACGTTCGCGGGCTCCCATCCCGCGGCGGAGGTGTGCGCCTGGCGGCACTCATAGTTGGCGCCCGAGTAGGAGACCCGGGTGCCGGCGGTGTAGGCCGTGCCCGCCTTCCACGCCGGGTAGGTCCCGGTCGAGGTGACGGTCGGGGTGGGGGTGGCGGTCGGGGTGACCGTCGGCGTCACCGTCGGTGTCACTGTCGGGGTGGCGGTCGGGGTCACCGTCGGAGTCGCGGTGGGCGTGTTCGTCGGGGTGACGGTCGGGCTCACCGTGGGGGTGGGCGACCCGGTGGGGATGACGGTCGGGGAGGGGCTGGTGGTCGCGCAGACGCCGAGGTCGTTCCAGACGGCGTTGGTGCCCGGCTCGTTGTTCTGGGTCCACCACTTGGCCTGCCACAGGTGACCCTTGTGCGTGACCTTGGCGCCGCCGTTGTAGACCTCGCCCGCCGACCACGGGGGAGCCGAGCAGTCGCCGCCGGGGCCGCCGCTGCCGGTGGGCGTCGGCGTCGGGTTGACCACCACGCCGCCGCGGGCGTAGTCACCGGTCAGGCCGTAGGTCTTGCCGCCGAAGCTCACGGTGAAGTTGGCCGGTGCCGGGGTGGGCAGGTAGTAGACGTAGTCCATGCTCAGCGAGGCGCCGGGAGCCAGCGACTCGTTGGCCTTCAGCTTGAAGGAGACCCGGTTGAAGTCGCCCTTCAGGCCGCCGACGTTGTTGCCCGTGCCGTGCTCGCTGCTGATCACGGTGAGGCCGTAGCCGGACTGGTCCTTGGCGGTTCTCGGAGCCGAGCTGGCGTAGTCCCACTGGAACTCGGCGCCGCCGGGGATCGTGGTCTTGGAGTTGTTGGTGACCTTCAGCTTGCCGGTGATCGGGTAGTTGCTGTCACCGACGGGGAACCCGCTGATGTCCACGCTCAGGTCGAGCTTCTCGTTGGGGATGCTCACCTTGGCGCGGGTCGCGCCGTACGGCGTTGCGGTCTTGAAGGTGTTGTAGACCTGGGTGGTGAGCGTGTCGCCCATGAACCACTCGCTCTTGGCCGAGTCCCAGGCGTAGTCGCCGGCCAGCTCCCAGATCATCAGGCCGCCGATGCCCTTGTCCTTGACGTAGTTGGCCTTGACGCCGATCGACTGGTCGTCCTCGGTCGACAGGAAGACCTTCTTGGTGGAGTTCCACAGCCAGGGGGCGGTCAGGGTCGCGTCGTAGTTGCGGGTGTAGGTGCCGGTCAGCTTGTCGTCGGGCTTGTTCGGGTCGAGACCGTAGGCGGGGCCGTAGGAGCCGACCCGGCCGTCCAGCAGGTTCTTGGCGTGCCAGAGCGGGTTGCCGCCTCCGCCGACCTCGCTGTTGTTCTCCATGTCGTGCCAGAGGTTGTCGATGCCGCGCGCGCCGTCACCGCAGGTGGTCAGGCCGGTCGGGCAGCCGCTGGTGCTCTTGGCCGTGCCCCACAGGCCGTTGGTGCCGCCGGTGACGTTGCGCCAGCCCCTGGTGTAGTACGGCACGCCGATGTTGATCCGGCCCGGCTGCATCGCGCCGCGGAAGTAGTGGTAGGCCCAGTCGGTGTTGAGGTAGCCGATGCCGCCGTACGCCTCGGTGGTGTAGACGCTCCACTTGGCCAGCTCGGCGTCCTTGCCGTCGTCGTAGAGTGCCGCGTTCGGGCCGACGAACTCGTTCCACGCGCCGTGCAGGTCGTAGGACATGATGTTGACGTAGTCCAGGTACTGCGTCACCTGGAAGGTCTCCATGCCGCGCAGCAGATAGCCGGAGGATGGTGCGGCGACCGACAGCAGGTAGTACTTCCCGTCGGCGGCCGAGGCGGCGTTGAGCTTGTCGCGCAGCGTCTTCATCAGCACCGCGTAGTTCCTCATCAGCGAGGAACGGCGGGCGTTGCCGATCTGCCAGTCCAGGGGGTTGCCCGCGTCCTTCATCGACGTCGGGTACTCGTAGTCGATGTCCAGGCCGTTGAAGCCGTACTTCCTGACGAACTCGACCGAGGAGTCGGCGAAGGCGTTGATCCCGGCCGTGTTGGCCGAGCCGTCGGTGTTCGTCGTCATCGTGTAGAAGCCGCCGGAGGGCTTGCGGTCGCCCGCGTCGTCGATGTATCCGCCGGTCTCGGCCCAGCCGCCGACGCTGATCAGCGTCTTGGCGTTCGGGTTGGCCTTCTTGTACTTGTTCAGCAGGTTGAAGTGCCCCTTGTACGGCAGCGAGGGGTCGAGGGTGTCGATCCCCGGCCACTCCATGCCGGTCGCCGCGTTGTTGGAGCCGTCGGCGCCGACCGAGATCTTGTTGTCCGGGCCCACGTGCGCGAACGCGTAGTTGATGTGGGTGACCTTGTCCCAGGGGATGTTCTTGGCCAGGTAGGCGGGCTGGCCGTTCTTCCCGGTCCGCCACCCGGTGAAGTAGCCGATGATGCGGCGCGGATGGTCGGCGCCCATCTTCTCCCGGCCCGACTCGTCGTAGACCTGGCAGTAGGGCACGTCGAGGCCCGGTGTGGTGTAGAGGCCGTCGGGGCGGCAGGACGCGTTGTCCGCCGAGGCGGTGGCCGTGCCCGCGAGCGCGCAGGCGATGAGGGCGAACGACGCGCCGGCCGCCGCGAGACCCGCGCGTAAGCGTGAGGACATGGGAGAGCTACCTCCGAATGAGGAAACACAGCAGTTACCCCAACCCCGAGACCCCCCACGGGTTGTTGATTTTGGAAACTATGCGCTCCCACCAGGTCCGTCAATGCTTTCTTTTAAGAAAGTTTCCTGATAGTTAGTAGAGGGTGATCTCGCTGAACCACGGCGGGCGCGGGCCGGGACCGCGCGGCCACGGCTTCCCCCGACCCCGGATCCCGTGAGCCGCGGCGGATGGGCCGTGCCCACACGCAGCGCTTTCACGCCTCTCGGGCCACCCCCGAAAACCCCGCGGGTCCCCCGGCGCGGTACCCCCGCCGCCGGGCGGGCCTCGCCTCTTGTCTTGCCTCCGTTCGTCTCCCCTCGAAACGCGGAAGGGGTGACCGCACCCCCCGGAACGGCCACCCCGCCCTCTCACCGCGGGAGCAACTGGAACTGCGGAAGCAGTTGGAACCGCGGGAGAGGGGTCTTTTCCCGGCCTTTCTCTCGGCCGGGACGGATCACTTCTCGAACGGCCGGGACGGCAGGAGCGTCGAGCACTTCTCGAGGAGCTTCGCGATGACCTCCCTCTCGGCGTCCGTGTCGGCCGGGAGTTCCTTGAAGTCCTTGGGCTTCTCCTCGTCCTTGGTGGCCCCCTGCCAGACGCCGCCCTCCTGCAGGCACTTGGCGTGCTTGGCGTACGCCTCGTCATCCTTGGGGTCGCTGGGGCCGTCGCCGCCGAGCAGGACCGAGTCCCACTCCTTGCACGCCTTCATGGCCGCGTCCCAGGTCTCCTGCCCACTCTTGGTGATGGCGCTGGCATCGATGTCCTGGCCCACCGCGGGATCGGGAATGTCGACCCCGTTCTTCCGCATACAGGTCGCGAACTTCACCGCGGTCTCGTGCCACGCGACGGCTGTGGGACCCGGTGTCTTGCTGGACGCGGTGGCCGCGGTCGAGCCACAGGCGGTCGACAGTGCCAGTACGGGAAGAGCGGCGAGCAGTGCGAAACGATGCTTGGCGGTGATCATCGATGGTTTCCTCTCGTAGTGATTGCTGCGAACTCGAGGCCGAGTCTGGTGTCCCGATGTCTGTGGATCATGAGCGGAATGTCTTGAACGTGTAATAGGTCCGGAGATGCGGGCGCTGAGAGGGAGGCGAACGGCCCGAACGGGGGGTGAAATGAGCGAAGGGGTGTGAGGTCCCTTACATCGGTGTGGTGTCCTTCACCCTGTGTGGTATTCGGGCCACTCTTCACCCGCTTCGTGCCCCGCCGGTAGCTGGGCGTAATGGAATCCTGCTGCTATGGCAGCGGTATCCGCTCCCCGACCCCTCTTGGGAGCCGTGCTTCTGTTGTTCGTCAGCGCCGCCTGGGGGTCGGCTTTCCCGCTGATGAAAGACCTCATGGCCCGCATGCCCGTCGCGGACCTGCTCACCGAGCGTTACGCCATCGCGACGCTCGTCCTGCTCGCGCTGCGCCCGCGCTGTCTGCGGAAACTGCCGGAGAGCACCTGGCTGACCGGCATCCTCCTCGGCTTGCTGTTCGGCGTCGGCCAGACGGCGCAGGCGGTCGCGCTGCACGACCTGCCCTCGTCCGTCTCCGGGTTCACCGTCGGCTCCTACGTGGTGATCACCCCGGTCCTCGGGCTGGTCCTGCTCGGCGCGAGCGTCCCCTTCCGCACCTGGATCGCGGTCGCGCTGGCCACGGCCGCCATGACGATCTTCACTCTGCTCAGGGGGACGGAAGGCGGAGCCGTCCCGCTGCCCGCGCTGGCCGTCACGCTGCTGTCAGCCGTGCTGTACGCGGGGCACACCCTCGTGCTCGGCAACTTCGCGGGCGCGCGGCGCGACGCCTACGCGGTCGCGGTGATCCAGCTCGGCACCATCGCCCTCATGACGGGTTTCCTCGCCGCGCCCGACGGCCTCACCCTGCCTCGGACCCCGATGGACTGGGTCATCATGGGCCACCTGTCGGTCGTGGCATGCGCCCTCGGATTTTTGGCACGTTCCTTCGGACAGATCCACGTGCCCGCCGCGCCCGCCGCGGTGATCCTGTCCGCTCAGCCGCTCTGGGTGACCGCCCTGGCCATCGCGCTGTACGGCGAGCGGCTCACCTGGACCGTCTTCCTTGGCGGAGGGCTGATCGCCCTGGCCATGCTCCTGGTCGTGCTGCCCAGGGGGATGCTCAGTGCAGCAGGGCGTCGGGAGACAGGCCGAGCTCTCCAGCGGCGGCCGTACGGACGAACTCGGCGAGGCGGGCCTGGCTCAGCACACGCCTGTGCACGGTCGCCTGGGTGGACAGGCCGTCGATGAGCGAGACGATCCGCCAGGTGGAGCCGTCGGGATCGGCGCAGGTGAACGCTCCGGTCTCGGCGCCGTCCTCGATGATCGCGCGCAGCGCCTGCTTCCAGCGCAGGTCGATCCTGCGGGACATCTCCTCAAGCTCGGTGTTGCGGATCGACTCGGCCCACGCGTCGATCCACAGCGCCCACGACTTGGACCTGCTCGCCGGGGAGTAGAGCCTGAGCAGGGTGCGCAGCCGTTCGAGAGGTGAGCCCGGCCTGCTCTCCAGCTTGCCGAGTGCCTCGAGATCGCGCTCCGCCGCGTAGGCGAAGGCCTGCGCGAACAGCTTCTCCTTGGTCTCGAAGTGGTAGAACAACAGCGCCTGGCTGACTCCGGCGGCCTGTGCGATGTCGGCCGTCCGCGTGTGCCCGAAGCCCTGGGCCGCTATGACGTCGCAAGCGGTCCGGAGCAGATCTTCGCGACGTAGTCGCCCAAATCCCCGTGCCACAGGGGGAACCCTAGCGGGTACGGGGAAGGCGCAATACGAAACGCGCGCCTTGGGTGCTCTCCGCGAGGACCAGGGTTCCGCCATGCGCCTCGGCGATCTCTCTGGCGATGGGCAGCCCCAGGCCGGTTCCTCCCGCGTCCCTGTTGCGCGAGGCGTCGAGCCGGGTGAACCGGCGGAAGACGACCTCCCACTGGTCGCGGGCGATCCCGGCGCCGTCGTCGAGCACCTCGACGACGGCCATGTCCCCCTGGGCCGTCACGCGTATCGTGACCCGCGAGGTCGCGTGCCGTTCCGCGTTGTCCAGCAGGTTGGTCAGCAGCCGTGCCAGCCTGAGCCGGTTGCCGAGCACCGTGACACCGGGCTCGGCCTCGCAGACCGTCTCGACGCCGCGCCTGCGGCGGCCCACCTCCTCCCGGCACAGCGCGCCCAGGTCGATCGGCTTCCTGATCGCGGGCGCGCCCGAGTCCAGCCTGGCCAGCATCAGCAGGTCGGAGACGATCGCCTGGAGCCGGTCCAGGCTTGCGAGCATCTCGTGGGCCTTCGCCTTCCAGTCGGTGTCCTCCGGGTAGTGCAACGCCTCCTCCACCTGTGCCCGCATCGCGGTCAGCGGGCTGCGCAGGTCGTGGGAGGCGTCGGAGGCGAACCTGCGCTGCTGCTCCGCCGCTCCTTCGAGGCGGTCGAGGGTCTGGTTGATCGTGATGGCCAGTTGCTTGATCTCGTCCCAGGCGGGAGGGACGGGCACCCGGCGGCCGAGGTCGGTCGCGGTGATCTCCGCCAGCTCGTTCCTGATCGCGTTCACCGGGACCAGCGCCCTGTTGACCGTCTGGTAGGCGCCGAACCCGGCCAGCAGCACCAGCAGCGCGCTGGTGCCGACGATGACGGCGAACAGCCCCAGGTGGACGTACCAGGGGACGACGTCGTCGGCGGCGTAGATGATCAAGTCGCCATCCGGCTGGTGGAGACTGAAGGCGACGACGACCATGCACCTGTCCGGGAACTGCGGGCTGTCGCACAGCTCCCGGTCTGTGCTGACACCACCCGGTGGGGGGACGAAACGCGCCATCCTGGGGCTGCCGCGCAGGTTCGGGGTCGAGGAGAGGACCCGGCCCGCCGAGTCGACGACCTGGACGCCGCCGAGCGCCCCCTGGGGCAGCACGGGCGGCAGCTGTTCCCGCATGGTGAGGTTGATGGTCTTCAGGGCGGCGTTCGTGATCTGCTGCGCGCGGAAGCTGCTGGCCAGGCTGTACAGCGAGAGCGTCGCGACCAGGGTGAGGGCGAGGGCGGACAGGGCCGCGACGATGACGGCGATCAGCGTCAGCCTGGTCCGCACCGACCAGGTGTCCTTGGTGACCACGTCAGCTTCCCCCAAGGTCAGACGATCACCCTAGACGGACTAATTGCCGTTTCCTGGTTATTAATGGCCAAGCATGGGCAAAGTTCCTCTCTCCTTCCGTTGCAGAGCATTGATCTGTACGGCCGCCGCACGCTGACTGGAGGGGAGAACGGCCCCGCGGGACCACCTGTCCCGCCGACCGGCGGGAAGCGAGGAGGAGAGCCATGCCCGACGTCGGCACGCTCGCCGGCTTCTACCGGATCGCCGAGGCGGACCCGGACCGCAGGGCGGTGGTCGGCCCGGACGGCGCGGTGACCACGTACGGCGAGCTGCTCGCCAGGGTCAACCAGGTGTCACACGGGCTCAGGTCGAGGGGGCTCGGCAAAGGAGACGTGGTCGCGACGGTGCTGCCCAACGGCGTCGACGCGTTGGTCACGCTGATGGCCACCGGCCAGATCGGTCTGTACCACGTCCCGGTCAACCGGCACCTGACCGACGCCGAGATCGCCTATATCCTGACCGACTGCGACGCCGGGGTCGTGATCGCCGACCGGGCCCGTCCCGTGGACGGGGCGCTCGACGGCACCGCGGGACTGGCCGCGGGACAGCCGAAGAGCGCCCCCGGCGACAGGTCGGCGGGGAGCGTCATGTGGTACACCTCGGGCACCACGGGATTCCCCAAAGGAGTGCAGCGTCCGCTGCCCGACGCCGAGCCGGAGGCGGTCGTCCCGCTCGCGACCTGGTTCCTCGGCGAGACCTGTGACCTGCGCCCCGGCGACGGGGTCCACCTGGTGACCGCTCCGATGTACCACGCGGCGCCGTGCGCCCACACGATGTTCGCCCTCCACCTGGGCCACACCCTGGTCATCGCGCCCGCCTTCGAGCCCGTCACCGTCCTGGAGCTCGTCGACAGGCATCGGGTCACCAACTCCATGATGGTGCCGACCATGTTCCACCGGCTGCTGCGGCTGCCGGAGGAGGTCAGGGAGAGATACGACCTCTCGTCGCTCCGGCAGGTGATCCACACCGGCGCGCCCTGCCCCGTCACCCTCAAGAGGAAGATGATGGACTGGTGGGGGCCCGTGCTGTACGAGTACTACGGCTCGACCGAGACGACCATCGCCTTCGCCGTCAAGCCGCACGACTGGCTGGAGCACCCCGGTACGGTCGGCCGCCCGGCCCCGGGCGTCGAGGCCAGGATCCTCGACCCCGGCGGTGCGGAGCTCCCCGCGGGCGAACCCGGGCTGATCCACATCAAATCGGCCGCTGGAGGCTTCCGGTACCGCAAGGACCCGGCCAGGACCGCCTCCGGCACGAGGGGCGGGTGGTACGCCCCCGGCGACATCGGCTATCTGGACGAGGACGGGTTCCTTTTCCTGTGCGACCGCCGTACGGACCTGATCGTCTCCGGCGGGGTGAACATCTATCCCGCCGAAGTCGAGGCAGCCCTGCTTGAGCACCCCGCGGTCGCCGACGTCGCGGTGATCGGCGTGCCCGACGAGGAGTGGGGCCACGCCGTGGTCGCGCTGGTCCAGCCGGTTCCCGGAGACCGTCCCTCGACGCGGGAGCTGCTGGACCACCTCGGCCCGCGCCTGGCCCGCTTCAAGCGCCCCAAGGTCGTCGAGTTCCGCGACGAACTGCCCCGTACCCCCGCGGGAAAGCTCTCCCGTTCCAGGGTCCGCGAGGAGTATCTGGCCGGGCAGGACGTCGGAACCTTCGCTGCCCGGCGGCTCAGAAGCTGATCCATTCGGTGGAGACGGTGACCTCGCGCAGGAGGTCGGGGATGGGGTCGACGCCGATGCCGGGGCCGGTGGGTACGGGCAGGTGGCCGTCCTGCAGGACGAAGGGCTCGGTGATGTCGGTGGCGTAGTAGCGGTTGGAGCCGGAGGTGTCGCCGGGCAGGGTGAAGCCGGGCAGGGCGGCCAGGGCCACGTTGGCGGCGCGGCCGAGGCCGGTTTCGAGCATGCCGCCGCACCAGACGGCGATGCCGTGGGCGCGGGCGAGGTCGTGGATGCGGCGGGCTTCGAGGTAGCCGCCGACCCGGCCGGGTTTGATGTTGATGATGGAGCAGGAGCCCAGGGTGATGGCGGCGGCGGCGTGGTCGGCGGAGTGGATGGACTCGTCCAGGCAGACGGGGGTGCGCAGTTGGCGGGCGAGCTGGGCGTGTTGGACGAGGTCGTCGTCGGCGAGGGGTTGTTCGATGAGCAGGAGGTCGTGGGTGTCGAGTTTGGCGAGGTGGGGGGCGTCGGCGAGGGTGTAGGCGGCGTTGGCGTCGACTTGTAGGAGCAGGTCGGGGCCGAAGCGTTCGCGGACGGCTTGGACGGGGGCCAGGTCCCAGCCGGGTTCGATTTTGAGTTTGATGCGC
>NZ_JBFBCE010000063.1:0-55953 GCF_040689595.1 Streptosporangium sp. NPDC051023
TCACCTCAATCTCTACCCACACCCCCCGATCTCCTTTTGGGGGGGGTCCCGGTCGGGCCCGGGGCGCCCGGTTTTTTGTTTCGGGGGGGGGCCCACGGCCGTCACTCGAAGATCCGGTCCCTGACCGCCCTGGCCACGCCCGGGTCGTCGGAGAAGACTCCGTCGAGGCCAAGCCGGTAGAGCTTTTCCAGCCAGCCCGTCACGTCGCCCGTCGCGCGCGGGAAGGCGGGGTTGGCCGGGTTCCCGAGCCGGAAGTCCACTGGGAGCTGGGAGTTCTCCGGCCGAATGGTCCAGGTGTGGACCTGCAGCCGGACCCGGTGGGCATCCTGGATGAGGGTGGTCGGCTGCTGGGTGCGCCCCTCCGCGTCGACGGGGACGATCCGCCGGGTGTCGACGCCGACACCGTCCGCGTAACCCGCCACGTCACGCAGTCCCTCCGGGGTGACCATGGTGTCGTAGGTGCGCGGGTCTCCGGCCGCCGTCCAGTCGTACGGCGCGCCGGTCGCGTTGACCAGCTGGATCAGCGGCAGCCTGGTCTTCTTCCTCAGCTCACGCAGGTTCGCGGTCTCGAACGACTGGATGAAAACCGGGTCACGCCGCCCGCGCCAGCCGTACCTGCCGAGCACCTCCAGCAGCGGCTCCTCAAGAGAGAGCCCGATGGAGTCGAAGTAGCTGGGGTGCTTGGTCTCCGGGTAGACACCGACGCCGTGCCGCTGCGCGAGCTGGACGACCTCCTCGAAGGTCGGGATCTGCGCGAGCCCGTTGAAGACGGTGTTCTCCGGGCGCAGGTCGGGGATGCGCTCCTCCGCCTTGAGCGTCTTCAGCTCGGCGAGGGTGAAGTCCTCGGTGAACCACCCCGTGATGGGCCGCCCGTCGATGGTCTTGGTGGTACGGCGGGCCGCGAACTCCTGGTGGTTCTCCACGTCGGTGGTGCCGGAGATCTCGTTCTCGTGCCTGGCGACCAGCACGTGGTCCTTGGTTGAGACCAGGTCGGGCTCGATGTAGTCCGCGCCGAGCGCGATCGCGGTCTCGTAGGAGAGCAGGGTGTGCTCAGGCCGATGGGCGCTGGCGCCCCGGTGACCGATGACGATGGGAGCACGGCCTCGGTGGTCCGCCGTCGCGGGTTCGGGTTGTTGCAGCACAACCGCGACGGTACCGGTCACGAGAACGGCCAGCGCCACGGCCGAAAGCCTACGGATCATGCACAGGACGGTAGGAGCGGAAGGTGGCCGCCGAGTGCCGGGAACACGACCGGCACCGCACGCGGAGGTGACCGTCGGGGCGCCGGTGAAGCGAGGAGCTTCCGGGCTGCGACCGGAGGACGAGAGGTGCCGCTCCCCCGTGGCGTCCTGGCGGTCCCCGCGCACGGACAGGCGCCCCTGCCTGGCCTTTCCCGCCGAACGGGCGCCGACGGGAAAGGCTCAGAGCGTTGGAAGGACCTCAGAAGGGATACGTGGCGATGTCTGCCTGCATCGTCACCCACCGGGTCTCGGTGAACGCCTCGATGTTGGCCCTGCCTCCGCCGAAGCGCGAGCCGGTGCCGGAGGCGCGCAGGCCGCCGAACGGCGCCACCGCCTCGTCGTCGACGGTCTGGTCGTTGATGTGGACGATCCCGGTGGGGATGAGGTCGGCCAGCGCCAGTCCCCGCATCGCGTCCCGCGTGAGGATGCCCAGGGACAGGCCGTACTCGCTGTCGGCGGCCAGCGCGGCGGCCTCCTCCGCCGTGGAGAACGGCATGACCGGCGCGACCGGGCCGAACACCTCCTGGGCGTAGGCGGGGGCGCCGCCGGGCAGGTCCGCCAGCACCGTCGGCCGGTAGAACAATCCCTCATACGTGCCGCCTGCGGCCAACCGCGCCCCGGCCTCGACACTGCCGGTGACCAGGGCGTGGACCTTGTCGCGCTGACCCGCGTCGATCAGCGGGCCGAGCGCGACCTGCCCGCCCGCCGGGTCGCCGACCGGCAGGCGCTCTGCCTTCTCCGCCAGACGCGCGACGTACTCCTCCGCGATCGAGGAGTGCACCAGGTGGCGGCCCGTCGTCATGCAGATCTGCCCTTGGTGCAGGAACGAACCCCACGCCGCCGCGGAGACCGCCAGGTCCAGGTCGGCGTCCTCGAGCACGACCAGCGCGGAGTTTCCGCCGAGCTCCAGATGGGCCCGCTTGAGCAGCCGCCCGCACGCCTCGCCGACCCTGCGCCCCGCCGCGGTCGAGCCGGTGAAGGAGATCACCGGCACCAGCGGGTCGCCGACCAGCGTCTGGCCCGCCTCGACGCCGCCGGGCAGCACGTGGAGCAGCCCCTGGGGCAGCCCGGCCTCCTCGAAGACGCGGGCGATCGAGAAGCCGCCGGAGACGGCGGTGCGCGGGTCGGGCTTGAGGATCACCGCGTTGCCCAGCGCGAGCGCGGGCGCCACCGAGCGAATGGCGAGGATCAGCGGGAAGTTGAACGGCGAGATCACCCCCACGACCCCGACGGGAACGCGACGGGCCATGCTGAGCCGCTTCTTCGCGGTCGGCAGGATCTCCCCCAGTGGCTGGGAGGCCAGCGCGGCGGCCTCGTAGCACTCCTGGGCCGCGATGTGCGTCTCGGTGCCCGCCTTCGCGCGGACCGACCCGGCCTCGCGGACCAGCCAGTCCTGGATCTCGCTCTCGTGTTCCTCGAACAGCCGCCCGGCCCGCCGCAGCACCGCCGCCCGTTCCTCGAAGGAGGTGGCCGCCCACTCCCGCTGGGCTCGTACGGCCCGCACGACCGCCGCCGCGACATCCTCCGCGTCCGCCGTGCCGATCCGCCCGAGCTCGGCCCCGGTCGCGGGCTCGACCACGGCCGCGTCCCCACCCCGCGGAACGGTCCAGCCGTCCCCGAAGACCAGCCCCGTCCATGTTTTTGCGTCCATCAGCGTCATGGGGTCTCCCTCTGTCGAGACATGGTCCGAGGGACGACATGTTCAAAAATGAACATTCGTCCGCACGACGAACCTACACAGAGAGGACATCTGCTGACCATGGCATCTTTACCTCCATACAGTGGCGGGACGCACCGCGAAGTTCACCGGGCGAGAGCCGCCGCGAGGAGGGGGCACCGCACGCCCGCTCCTCGCCTGCCGCCCGCTTCACGAGTACGCCGTGGCCCCTGCCTCGGGCACAAGGTCTGCTATGGGCGGTATCACCCCATACGATGAGGCTCGTGCGCACCCTCGTCCTGTGGGACATCGATCACACACTGATCGCTGCCGGGCCGTTGACCAGGAAGATCTACGAGACGGCGTTCACCACCGTGACGGGCCGGACCATGGCCACGCACGGGCTGCCCTCGTTCGCCGGGCGGACCGATCGGGCGATCATCACCGAGACGCTGCTGATGCACGGCATCGAGACGTCCGAACCGCTGCTTCAGCGGCTTTCCCACGAGTTCGCCGCCGGGTTCGGTTCGCGGATCGAGGAAATCCGCGACCACGGCCGTGTCCTGCCGGGCGCCAGGGAGGCGCTGGCGGCCCTGGCGGCTCGCCCGGACGTGGTCCAGTCGGTGCTCACCGGGAACATGAAGCCCATCGCGATCAGCAAGCTGGCGGCGTTCTCACTGGACGAGTACGTGGACTTCGAGATCGGCGCCTACGGGCTCGACCACGGGGAACGGCCTCCGCTCGTACGGCTGGCACAGGTGCGGGCCGCGGACAAGTACGGCGGGGAGTTCGACGAGCACGGCACCGTCCTGGTCGGCGACACGCCGTACGACGTCCAGGCCGGGCACCACGGCGGCGCCCGGGTGGTCGCGGTGGCCACGGGAGCGAGCGACGAGGCGGCGCTGAGGCGGGCCGGCGCCGAGCTGGTGCTGGCCGACCTGGCGGACACCGACGCCGTGGTGCGGGCGGTGCTCGGCACGACGGCCTAGGCGCAGGACGTCCCGAAGGCTCCTGAACCACCACGCCCCCGACGCGATTCCGAGCGATGGGGCGTTCTTCCCACTCGGCAGGGTCTTTTCCGTTTGTCCCTGCGCTTCCCCGCTCGCGTGACAGGCTGTCGTCATGACATTTCCTGAGGTGACCATGACCTCGTCGGCACGCCGCGGACTGTTCTCGGGGATGTTCGCCAGGGGCGGCGCGGCGCCCGAGGTGTCGGACGCGGCGTGGCTGGCCGCGATGCTGGACGTCGAGGCGGCACTGGCCACGGCACAGGCGAAGGCCGATCTGGTGCCGTGGGAGGCCGCCGCCGCGGTGTGGGAGGCCTGCGCGCCGGAGCACTTCTCACCGGCCGAGCTCGGCCACGCGGCCGTACCGACGGGCAATCCGGTGATCCCCCTGGTCGCCGCCCTTCGTGAGCGGGTCAAGCCTGAGCTGCGCCGGTTCGTGCACTACGGCGCGACCAGCCAGGACATCAACGACACGGCGTCGATGCTGGTCGCCGCGCGCGCCCTGGCGCCGCTCACGGCAGACCTGTCCGCGTGCGCGGACGCATGCGCCCGGCTGGCCGCCGAACACCGCGACACCCTGGTGACGGGCCGCACGATCCTGCAGCACGCCGTACCGATCACCTTCGGCCTGAAGGCCGCGGGCTGGCTGAGCGCCGTCGACCATGGCCTGGCCGGTCTGGCCGGGCTGCGCCTGCCCGTCCAGTACGGCGGAGCCGCAGGAACCCTGGCCGTCCTCGGCGGACGGGGCCACGAGGTGCTGCCGCACCTGGCGGCGGAGCTTGGACTGGCCGAGCCCGCTCTCCCCTGGCACACCGACCGGACTCCGATCGCCCGGCTGGCCTGCGCCCTCGGCACCGCGGCCGGGGTGCTCGGGAAGATCGCGACCGATGTGAAGCTGCTGGCCCAGCCCGAGGTCGCGGAGGCGGCCGAGCCTTCCGCTCCTGGGCGCGGCGGCTCGAGCGCGATGCCGCACAAGCGCAATCCGGTCGGCGCGATGTCGGCGCTGGCCTGCGTACAGCGCGTCCCCGGCCTGGTGGCCACCGCGCTCAGCGGCATGCTCCACGAGCACGAGCGCGCGACCGGCCTCTGGCAGGCCGAGTGGGAGACGCTGAGCGACCTGCTCAGGCTCACCGGCAGCGCGGCGTCCTGGCTCCGTGAGGCGCTTGAGGGGCTGACCGTGGACACCGCGCGGATGCGGGCCAACCTCGGCGCGACGAGGGGGCTGTTGATGGCCGAGCACGTCGTCGTCAAGCTCGGCGGCACCCCGCAGGCCAGGGCGCTGGTCGACGCCGCCTGTGCCAGAGCCGCCGACGAGGGCGGCTCGCTGCGGGAGGCGCTGCTGGCCGCCCCCCAGGTGGACCTGACCCCCGGGGAGGTGGACGCCGCTCTGGACCCCGCGGGCTACCTCGGCTCGGCGGAAGCCTTCGTCGACCGGGCCCTGCGCGCGCATCGGGGAACGCCCTGACCGGCGTCGGGCGGCCCGGCCGCGCGGCCCCGGTCAGGGCTTGCGCCAGGTCGTGCGGACCTCGTGGATCGACAGCGCCGTCGAGGTGAGGAAAGCGGGAGCGGCATGGTGCGCGTCACCGCCTCGGTGGACGGCCTGCACTGGGCGGCTCTGGTCGCCGCCGTGACACTGAACACGGGCTACGACCTGTCCGCCGAGCGCGCCAAGGGGCTGTATACGGGGTAGCCGGGAGTCTGGTGCCAGAACCGAGCTGTAAGGCCCTGCGTCCTTTCCGATCGTCGGCACACCGATGTCTGCTCTGGCCGGTCGACGCCGGGGCGTGCCGGATCACGTCGGCCCGGGGTCCTGGCTCCTGATAACGAGCCCTGTCGGCGCTTACCGGCCGCTGACCGTGTTGCCCGTCTGACGACCTGATCCGTCGGGGCTCGTGCTTTTCGAGGCGTTCCACCAATGTGGACATGTGATTGGCTTCTCTTTCAGAGGCGACTGCGGTTGGCGTCGGCCTAGATGAGATCACCGCACGGTAGAACTGTAACGAGTCACGCCGCAAGCGGCAGACGAGCTGCTGATAAAGCCAACGGGGGCCAGGTCGACGCCGGCACCCGGTAGACATTTTCGAAAACAAGGCAGTCCTATTTTGGGCGCCAGTTCAAAATATGGGTCATACCGGGTGCCAGCGTCGAGGGTGGCAGGCCCAGCCGGGCCGTAGGTCAAGAATCACCGTTCCGATGCTCGTCACGCTCCGAATCTGCGGCCGGAACTTCGAGACCTTTTACTCTGGTCGCCGCCTACATGCGATGCAGATTCGCGTTGTCGATGACAAAGAACATGTTATGTCCCCGACAGCCCTTGGGGGGCGTGAACTTGGAATAGGCTTGATAGTGTGGTCGGATCCATGATCCACCCCCGCTCAAGGTATCCCCATCAAGGATCTTCTCCCCTATCGGAGTAATGACACCTCGCCTACCGTCCGAAGCGCGTAGCGGTAAGGTTTCTTTGGGCCATACCGGAACAGCGGTTCGTTCTGGTCGGTAATTGGTGGCAACCACAACTAGACAGGATTGGTCTGCGATCCACTTCAGACGTGCGGTCAGCGGCATCAGCTGGCTGTCGAATCGATCATTGTGTACGAGAATGACCGGGTCGGTACCGATCGCCGTGGAGCGGGGGGGGAGTCGGCTCTGTAGTGTTGCCAGCGGATTGACTATCGGCCACGCAGGCGGCCAGCGCCGTGATGCTAGCAAGTACGGCAGTGAGAGTCGCACGTCTCATATGGATTCACCTATGGCATGAGGTCTAGGCCCCGCACCAGGATGCGCGGCCCAGCATCGGATCTATCGGGTCCATACGTAATAACGTGCCCCGTTGTAGTATCGGTTCACCGGTGTGAAAGAGCACCACAGAACGCCACTGTCATCGTAGAGGGAGCCGCGTAGGACACCGTATGCTTCCCCGCCGTCCCGGTGGAACGGCCCACCACTGTCACCGTGGTCACATGTCGTGGCACCCACCGGGATGGTCGTCCTCACGAGGCCGCCGATTGTGCCGTCCATGGTGGTCTGGTTAATTGCGGCAACTGTGCCACAGCTTCGCCCCGTTTTGTATCCGAACTTGCACACAGCGTCACCTACCTTGGGGGCTGCGGATCTGGCGTCGGCATACTTCTTCTGGCCCCAGTCCCAGTAGAAGGTGCGAGTGGCCGTGAGTTCCGTGCCGTGATCGAAGTAACCGACATCGCCGCCGTTTCCGACGTAGCTCCACCTACCGGTGATGGTGGTGCAGTCACCGTCGCCAGATTGATTGCAGTAGGTCTCTGCAACGCCGGTCTCCACGCAGTGGCCAGCCGAACCGAGTCGCTTGGTGGCGCCGCTTTCGGAGATCAGGTTGAAGTTGGAGGTGCAGTTTTGGGGCCCGAGGTTGCCGCCTCCTCGAATGTATCCATCGAAGGGGCTGTCAAGCTGCTCCACGGTGCTGATGGACACGTTGACCTTGATAGCAGGGGTCGCCGCTCTCAGTGACGCTAAAGACGACTGTAACGTGTCGTTTGTCAGCGCTGATACGCTATCCGCCGAGGGTACCACGACACCCTCGATTCCCAGTTCAGGGTCATACCAGGTGCTGACTGCCTTCACGCCGGGTGCGCGCCGCAGAGCGCGGTCGATCTGCTCTTGGGCTCTGGATAGGTCAACCTCGATATAGCCAAGGTTTCCGCGTAACTCAACCTGACCAGGAAGAGTTTTAGCTAGTTGAACAGCTTGCTTTGGAATCGCGCCTTTGAAGCCGATCCAAGCGCCGCCTCCGTTCTTGTTGATGAAGCCGGATAGCTGATCAGGGAAAGCGGTTTTCAGTTGGCCGGAAACCCTGTCACCGTAGCGCTGGTAGCCGTATCGCTCGATTGCCTCTTCCAGAGGGATTTGCAGGGACTCGGCCATCCCCTCCAGGTCGTTGATCTGCGAAGCCGACAAGTCGTCGATCACGACGTCGGGGATGTCCACTGGGCCGTCAACCCAATTGGCGGTAGCGGAGCGTTCGGTCTTGATTTTCTCATCGATGTAGGCGTGGATTGCCTGCCGCAAGGTGATCTCTTGGGCGGTCGCTTCCTTCTATCGAATAATGATAGATAAGTCTTGATCTGAATCCTCTCGTGAGCGACCCAGGCAGTAAGTAGCCTGATACTGTCCGCGTTCTACCGCACCAATTCATTTCCTCCAGGGTGGACTGGGGGCCGCGGGCGGATACAGGGCGCCAGTCCATTCCCTTACCCGGGTGCGATGGTCGTGGGCCTGGTCGGCCAGGCCAGGCACCCGGGCCAGCAGTGCGTCGGCCTGTTCCTCATCATCGGTGCCCCGGCCAATTACCACGGCCAGTGCATCGATCAAGGTAGTTGTGCTGAGGCCGGGCAGCAGGCCGCGCCCAGTAGCGGCTGCTCGTGTGCCAGCAGTCGATCTTCCACCTCATCCGCGCCCTGTTCCCGGTCGTCCGCTCCTCTCGCCCTGTCGTCGTGCCTAAGGTTTTGGCTCCTGATAACGAGTCATCAGGCGACGTTCGCCTTGTGACCAGGCGTTTTCGCTGACCTTCAAGTGAAGTACAAGTACGTTCTGCGACTTTTGGTCACCGATGCCGAGATCGCAGGAGACTTTTCATGGGGGTTCGCAGCTTCTTCCCGGACAGCCGGATGGGCAGGTCGACGACGCCGTTTCTGCCATATGTGTCTGGACCGGGGGAGGTCCTGGAGACCGCGCGGCGCGATCTGCGGGTCATCGGGGACGCGAAGGAGATCTCGCGGGGAGAGCCGGGAGAGCCCGGAGAGAGGGTGGGCCCGAACGGGCTCATCGAGGCCGCGACGGATCTGGAGATCCGGGTGGAGCCATCACGATCCTGGCGGACCGCCTGTGTGGCGTACTCGGGTGCCTTCGACAAGGACAACGAGGAGGCCTTCGTCTCGTCGGCGGGCGGGAAAGCCGAGGTGTCTGACGAGACCACCGCGACGGACGTCCGGCGGGGTCTTAGGAGTCGTGCACCCGCCCGGCCGGAGACGGCGGCCATCGCTGTCTTCACCGCGGGTGCCACGATCGCCCTGGTCACCCTGGTCGCGTTCGGCGCCGTGCTGGACCAGGTCTGGCTGATGCCCCCGCTTGTCGCCAGCGCCGCCCTGGTCTTCGGTGCGCCGACCCTGCCGCTGGCGCAGCCGCGAAGCGTGATCGGCGGTCAGCTGCTGGCGGCGCTTACCGGATTCGCCGTGCTGGCCGTCGCCGGCTCCTCCATCTGGGCCGCCGCCGTCGCCGGTGGCCTGGCCCTCGGGGTCACGGCTCTGACTCGTACGCCGCACTCGCCCGCCGCCGCCACCGCCACGATCGTGGTGGCTCAGCAGCAGCCCGTGCTGCCGTTCCTGCCGATTCTCTTCGCCGCAACCGTCATCCTGGTGATCGTCGGCATGCTCGTCGGACGCAGCGGAGTGACAGCGCGCTACCCCACCTACTGGTGGTGACGGCCACGACTCCGCCGTTTCTCCCAGGAGACCCGCGATCGGATCGGTTTCGGGAATCTCCCAGCCGCTCGGCCAGTGTGGCGGGCGGCGCGATCTGCCGGGTGATCCGCGGGCGACAGAACGTTCGGTACGGGTCACCATGAACCCCATGGACGGCAATCGGGTGCTGGGCGTCGATGGATGCAAGAAGGGCTGGGTCGGTGTCGCCCTCGGCGAGGGGCGAGTGAGTGCGTACTTCGCAGCGCGGATCGGAGATCTCGTCTCCCGCGCAGAGGAGGGCGGCGCTCTTGAAGTCGTGGCTGTCGACATACCGATCGGCCTGCCTGACAGCGGGCGCCGGCAGGCCGATGTACTGGCGCGCCGGGAAGTAGGGCCGCGTTGGCAGTCGGTGTTCATGACTCCGACCCGTGCCGCGTTGGAGGCGGCCGACCACACGTCGGCCATCGCGATCAATCGTCGGCTGGCCGGTGAGGGGGTCTCGCGGCAGGCGTTCGCTCTGAAGAAGAAGCTGCTGGAGGTCGATCTGTGGGTCCACCGGGCACGACAGCATGTGGTCGAGGTCCATCCCGAGCTCTGCTTCGCCCGGTTGGCGGGCGCTCCTCTGCCGGTCCGCAAGACCACCTGGGCGGGTGTGGAACACCGGCGCGCCCTGCTCGCCGATGCCGGCATCGTGATCGCCGGGGACATCGGCCTGGCCGGTGTGATGGCGGGTGTGGACGACGTTTTTGACGCTGCGGTCGCGGCCTGGACGGCACAACGCGTTGCCGTGGGACAGGCCCGTTCCGTTCCCTGCCCGCCCCAGGTTTTCGGTGACGGCCTGTCCTGCGCGATCTGGGCTTGATCGGCCGTGAGGAGTACGGCCTACGTCCGTGACCACCATCCCCGCGACCAGGCGAGCACCGCGAACACGATTCCACCTTGAGGCGGGCAAGTCCGTGACGCGGATGAGCGGGCACGGGCTGAACCTGCTGGTGCGCCGCGCCGCCGTACGGGCCGGGCTGCCCAACGCCGAGGCGTTCAGCGCGCACTCGCTGCGCGCCGGCGGCGGCGCGCTCGGCCTACGCCGACGGCTCCAACCTGCGGGTGCGCTCCAGCGGCATCGTGCACGAGGTCGCGATGACGAAGTGGTTCGCCGACGAGCGGATGCCCGGCCCGGCGTGCATGGTGGGCGTCAGCGGGTGGGATCCGGGTGCGGCCCATCCGGACCGCGGGCCGGTGACGTGCCGCCGTTGCCTGAAACTCACCGGCACCGAGCCGCTCGGCGAGCAGCTGGAACTGTTCGCCGCCGCGGAGCAGGACGGGCCCGCGGACGGCGGGGACGGTCCGGCGGACCAGCCCACCAGTCCGGTCGGCCCTCCGATGCCGTCGAAGTAGGTCATCAACTCCGCGGGAACATTTGTCCAAGACTGATAGTCGACCGCCCGTGCATAGTCTCCGCATGAGTGAGTACGACATTGAGCACTCGCATGGGATGCACGTGGTCCATGACGGCCCGCGGCAGGCGCCGCCGTTGTTGCTCATCCACGGATCGGGGGCCTCGAGCGGCTTCTGGAACCCGGTGGTCCCGGCACTGGTCGGCCACCATCACGTCATCCGGGTCGACCTCCCGGGCTGCGGCCAGTCCCCGCCCGCGCCGTCGTACGACGTGCCTGCGCAGGCGGCCCGGGTGGCGGCGCTGCTGGACGACCTCGGCCTTCGTCACGTCGCCGCGGTCGGGCACTCCAGCGGCGGCTACGTCGCCACCGCGCTTGCCGAACAACGTCCCGACCTCGTAGGTTCGCTTGCACTGATCAGTAGCGGCCCAAGTCTGGATGCGCTCCTTCGGCAGCCGTTCATCCTTCGGGTCCTGTTGGCCTTGCCTTTGGGTCCGCTCCTCTGGTCGAGGCGCTCGGATGCGATGATCCGCAGGGGGATCAGCGCGACGGCCGCTCGCCCGGTGGACGTCCCGGACGACGTGGTCGCCGATGTACGGGGCATCACCTACCGCGTGATGAGGACGGTGCTGCGCCGGAACACCGCGTACATCGCCGAGCGGAGCGTGCCCGAGCGTCTCACCGCCCTCGAGGTCCCCGTGCTGGCCATCTTCGGCGCTGCCGACCCCCGTTGGAAGCCGTCGTCGGCGCACCAGTACGACGCAGTGCCGAACGCGCGGGTCGAGCTGCTGCCCGGTGTCGGGCACCTACCCATGTTGGAAGCGCCCGAGACGACCGGCAAACTGCTGCTGGGCTTCACGGCAACGGGCCGCTGACAGTCCGTCCATGATCCCTGAGGCCTAGACTGGTCACGTGTTGTCGATCGGGACGCCACCTGACCGGGTATGGGTGGACGTCGCAGTCCCACGCCCGTCGGTTCGGCTGCCCGGGGTCAGCATGGCCGGGTTCCGCCATCGTGCCCCGGCCTTTGTGGACATCGCCATGGTCGCGTACCCGTCCGTCACCCTGCTCGTCGATCTGAGCGGGGGAGAAGGCGTCATCTACGAAACCCATGGTCGGCACGAGCGCGGCAGTGTCGTCGTCGGGCTCCTCCCCGGCGATCTCCGGGCAACTGGCTGGGGAGTCGGCGAGTTCCTCCAGATCCGGCTGGAGCCGGTCGCGGCGGCTACGTTGTTCGGCGCATCGACCGAGCTCAGCGGGACGGTGGTAGCCCTTGAGGGGGTCTGGGGCCGCGACGCCGGGCGAGCCGAGGACAGGCTGCGCGCCGCCACGTCGTGGGACGAACGGTTCACGATCGCGGTGGACATCCTCGGCCGACGGCTGGGCGCCCACCCACCGGTCGATCCGCAGGTCGCCTACACCTGGCGGCGGACGCTCACCAGCCGGGGGCGGGTGCGGGTCGGCGGCCTGGCGGACGAGGTCGGCTGGAGCCGCAAGCGCCTGTGGTCCCGCTTCCGGTCCCAGCTCGGCATCACACCCAAACGCGCCGCCCGACTGGTGCGCTTCGACCACGCCGCCCACCTACTCGCGGCGGGTCACGCCGCCGCCCGCGTTGCCACCGAGAGCGGCTACGTCGACCAGTCCCACCTCCACCGCGAGGTCACGACGTTTGCCGGGCTCACGCCCACGGCCCTGGCCGTCGCGCCGTGGCTCGCGATCGACGACGTTGCGTGGCCGGCTTCATCGCCAACCCAGCGCCCGGCCTGGGACCGGATTGGCTCCCGTCGTGGTTCCACTGCGCTGACCTGGTCAGATGCCGTCCCAGGAACCAGATTCGCCAGGGTCTCTACGCGCGCGGGGTATCGGTAAGAACCGGGCCACTCGCCGGAGGCGGCGGCGGTCAGTCGAAGACCTCGGTGACTGCGGCCCTGACCCGGTGGCCGTTGCTGTCGACGACGAGATACCAGTAGTCGTCGTAGGGCACCTCCAGGACGACGGGGCTGATGTTGTAGAAGCCGCCGTAGTACTCGTACTGACCGCCGTCGAGGTAGGCCTGGTAGTCGTCGCTGTCCATGAGGCACACCCTGGCGGCCGAGCCTCGCAGTTCCACCTCGAAGCAGGTGCCGCCCGCGCGCGATCCGAGCTCTCAGTACAGATGCTCCACACGTCATTAGTAACGCCTCCCGCGATGGAACGGCAGGCAAAACCGGGGCCGACCGCTTGGAACGAGGCGCGACTTTCGCGACTTTCGCGACACCCTACGCGCACGCGCGAAGAAGGCCATGGACCCTGAAGAGGTGTGACGCGCGACGTTCTTTGACAGGGTCCCAGCGGCGTTCTTTGGCAGGGTCAGTTGGTCCCGATGACAAGGGCGTCGCGGGCGGCGTCGATGACCTCAGCAGTGATCCGGTCGATGTCGTCATTGAGGGTGAGCACGCGTTCGGCTTGGCTCATCAGCCGGGAGACTAGCCGGAAGTTGCCTGCGGTGGTTCGGGCGTAGCCGAAGTCCATAGACCCTCACCCGTCTCGAAACCTGACGCCGTGACCAGGGTTATGAGTAGTCACTGTCTCGATGGCCCCATCTCGCCCTGCTTCACATAAAAAGGACTCATATGTCCGTGTCTCACGGCAGTCTGACAGAGAGGGGGTCGAGTGCCACCCCAGACCGGCCCGCACCCTGGCCTCGCGCGCCTTCCTCTCGGTCCCCAAGGTTCGCGAGGCGGTGGCGCGACGGCCTGTGAAGCCGGGCCGTCGCGCCTGTCTCATGCCGTCTCAGCCGTCGGTGCGTCGGCGGAGGCGGGAAGCTCGGTGAGGCGTGCGGCGATACGGCGTGCGGCGTCTCCCGCCTCGGAGACGGAGGCCTGTTCGGCGCGCTCGCCGGTGACGTTCCAGAAGAACGTCCGCTCGTGGTGGTCGGTCCAGATGGTGACGTCGGCCTGTACGACGTTCAGCCGTGGGGCGCCGTCGTCGTGGCCGAGTGTGGTGAAGACGTTGTGGTTGATGAGGAGCTGCTGCAGGCGGCGCAGCGCGGTGGCCGCGGGGTCGTAGGCGCCAGTGATCTTGCGCATGGCGGTGGCGGCGGGCGTGCCGGGTGGGAACACGGTGGGCTCCTTCACGGTGGGGTGTGGCGGCCCCGGGATCGTCCGGCAGGCGACCTGTGGTGAGGTCACCGGCCGTTGGGGAATGATCCCGGGGCCGCCCGGGGAGGTGGCATGGTCCCGGTGACCCTTACGGGGGCTGCGGGGTCACCGCGGGGGCGGGACCCGCCACATGTTCATCACGGGGTTGAGGGCCTCCATCGAGCTCAGCGGCCGGGCAGGGGAGGTGGCCACGATCGTGTGGTCGCCGCGCCGGGATGCCGAGAAGCGGCGCCCGTACAGCAGCCACATCACCCCGGCAAGGCGTTGGGGTCGCTCGGCGGGCAGGTCATCGGGGAAACGCACACCGATCTCCTTCCGGGGGGAGGCGTTGGGCGGCGAGCCGTACGGCGGCCAGGGCGGGCGTGCGGTAGATCGCCCATCGAGACCTGCCGTGCTGTCCCCGGCGCGGGGCGGGCCACCAGATGTGCTTTCCGTCGGTCACGGCCACCAGGCCGGGCCCGATCGGTACGGCGACGCGGCCGGACTCGAACAGCAGCGTGTCCGTGTGAACGCCGTGGTCACGGAGCGCGGCCTGGAGTTCTGCGGCGACCTGTACGGCTTCAGCCATCTGCGGCCTCCAGCAAAGCCCTCAGGCCGTCGAGGTCACGGTGGCGAAGTCGCGCCTCATCATCAGAGGCTTCGGCAGGCCGGGCGCACCAGTCACCGTGGACGCCCTCTGCGATTTCCCGCCAGATCAGCCATTCGGGATGGGCGGCCTGAAGGACTTCGGCCGTGCTGGGCCCGAACGGCAGGAGAAGGTCCTTGTCGTTCACGCCGCTTACGTTACGAAGTCGCTCGATTACCAGCCAGTCGCGGAGCGCCGTAGATTACCGGCGCCACGCGCTGAACCGCTACGCGGCGTGGCACCTCAGCCGGTGAGGCCGAAGAAGTCCACCAGGGCCCGCTGCTCGTCGGTGAGCCTGCGCTTGGCGGTGCTGACGATCTCCCGGGTCGTGTCATGCCCGAGCTGTTGGTAGCGCAGCCACTCCGGTGCCTTCAGCCGCAGCCCCGTCATGATTTCCGTCGCCCGGCCGACGTCGCCGATCCGGGTGTTCGCGCGGGCCTCGTCCAGCAGTGCCCGGTTCCAGGTGCTGGAGACCGTACGCCCAACTCCACGGGGCAGCCTGCCGAACAGCTCGACCGCCTTGCCGGGCTTCCCGGCGACCATTGCGTTCTCCGCTTGATTGAGGGCTGCCGTCAGCGGCCCGAAGGATCGGTCGGAGTCGCCGTGGTGCTCGCGCCCGATCCGGTTACCGGCCAGGACGGCGAGATCAGCGTATTCATCCGCCTCGTCGGGCCGGTTGTCGCGGGCAGCCGCCGCGGAGGCTCGGCCCAGCAGTACTCCCCAAGAGCTCAGTTCCTCCGGGGTGGCGCGGGACATGCGAGGCTCAAGCTCGTCGGCGGCGTGTACGCACAAGTCCACGACCTCGCGGAAGCGCCCCTGCCGTATCATCGCCCACCCCTGGATGTTGATCGCGGCGCTCAGAAGCGCCGTGTCGCCGATGGTCACGGCATCCTGTTGGGACTTTTGGACGGCGATCAGGGCCAGATCATGGGCGCGGATCTGGATGAGGTAGCGAGCGGCCAGGCTGTAGGCGCTGGCGCGCAACCGCAACGCGTTGGCGCGGGTGGGGGCATCGGCGAGGTGGGCGACGTGGTGCTGGGCCGACAGCAGCAGCGGCGGCAGGAGCTGCGCGAGGTCGTCATACCTGTTGCTGTGGTAGATCGCGCCGACGGCCGCGACGGTCGTCGTGAGCCGCTGCAGGGACAGCTCGGCGGCGTCCGCGAAGCCGTACATCGGCTCCCCGCGCGGGCTCACCGCCGGGATGACCGCCGCCCGGATCGGGGCCAGCATCGTCTCAGGCGGCCCGTCGAGCACCGGCTCGGGCGGCCCTGCCGCGACGAACGTCATCGTGACCACGTCCAGCGCCCTGGCCAAGGCGTGATAGGTCTCCATTCGAGCGGTTCCGCCCTGCTCGATCTTTCTCACCACGCCGACGCTGACCCCGCTGGCATTGGCGAGTTCTTCCTGGGTGAGACCCCGGTTCATCCGCAGTGTGCGGATCCTGTCGCCGAGGCTGACGTGCTGCGCGGTACTTTCGGGCATGGCCCTGCACCTCCTGATGGCAACGACATCCACAGATTAGATGTGCGGGGTTCACTTGTATGCGGATCTCAACAGGACCCTCACTCCCGAGACGGGCCCGGGGTCACTCTCGCGAACACCTGGGCCTGGACCAAGCGCCGCATCGCCTTACGGGAATGATCCCCGTTGGGAGTTCCGGTGGAGACCCCACGGTTCCGGGTGGCAGGTCCGGTACGGATGATTTTTCGCGAGCACCACCGGCTCCCTCCTGACCGGCTGGGCGGATGACCTCGGCCGCGACACAACGCCATCACACACCGTGACTCGCCGACACGTTCCGTCATTCGTGCTACTAAGGGCTCGTTGATCTTTCCAGAGCACCTCAGGAGGTTCGATGGGACTCATCCGAGCAGGTCACGCCATAGCCCTGGCAGCCGTTCTGATGACCGGCCCCTTCCTGTCCGCGCCCGCGGCGAACGCCGCGGACGGCGCGGACGGCGACGCGGCGGCGAAGCCCGGTCTCAGGTTCAGGACGACCCTGGTGGCCAGGCACAGTGGCAAGTGCCTGGACGTGTCGGGCGTCAGCACACAGACCGGTGCCAACGTCCACCAGTGGACCTGCATCTACAACCAGCCCAACCAGGAATGGAACCTGGCCGCGACCAGCGACGGCTACTACACCCTCAGAGCCACGCACAGCGGTAAGTGCCTGGACGTTTCGGGTGTCAGCCTCGACAACGGGGCCAACGTCCACCAGTGGGACTGTCTCTACAACCAGCCCAACCAGGAGTGGAAGCTCGTCCAGCGGGACAGCGGCTACTTCATCCTCGTGGCCCGCCACAGCGGCAAGTGCCTGGACGTGGCGGGGGTCAGCACGGACGACGGAGCCAACGTCCACCAGTGGGCCTGCATCTACGGCCAGCCCAACCAGGAGTGGAGGCTCGCCTGAGCTGACGGCGCGAAGCGCCCCACGTCTCCGCGCCGGTCACGGTGCGGCGTGCCCGAAGACCCATGACGTTCCTGATCACGGTGCCCGATCAGGAACGTCCGGGGCTCAGAGGTCAGCCCTTCAGCGCCCCGGCCATGAGACCGCGCATGAAGAACCGGCCGAGCAGGACGTAGACGATCATGGTGGGGAAGGAGGCGATCAGGGCGGCGGCCATCTGCTGGCTGTAGGGGACGGTCTGGGCTCCGGCGATGTTGTTGAGCATCACGGTGATCGGCCAGCTCTGCGGCCCGGTGAGGAAGACGGCGAACAGGAAGTCGTTCCACAGCGAGGTGAACTGCCAGATGATCACGACCGCGAAGGCGGGTCCCGAGACCGGCAGCACCACCGACCGGTAGGTCCGCAGCATTCCCGCCCCGTCGACCCGGGAGGCCTCGATGAGCTCGTCCGGGATGGTGACGTAGTAGTTGCGGAAGATCAGCGTGCAGATCGGGATGCCGTAGACCACGTGCGCGAGGAGCAGGCCGGGGATCGCGCCGTAGAAGACGCCGTGCGCGCCGGTGAGCGACTCGGTGATCTCGTTGAGCCGGACCAGCAGTTGCACCAGGGGGATCATGACCCCCTGATAGGGGACGAACATGCCGAACAGCAGCAGCGTGAACAGCACGTCGGCGCCGGGGAAACGCCACTTCGACAGCACGTAGCCGTTCATGGAGCCGAGGGCCGCCGAGATCAGCGCCCCGGGTACGGCCAGCAGCACACTGTTGACCACGCCCGGCGCGAGCTTGTCCCAGGCGACCCGCCACGGCTCCAGCGTCCACGTCTCCGGAAGCGCCCAGGCACGGCCCGGGTCCGCCTCGGTCAGCGGCTTGAAGCTGGTGACCAGCAGCACGTAGATCGGGATCAGGAAGACGACCAGGAAGGCGAGCAGTAACGCCAGGCGGACGCCGCGGGCTGTACGGGCCCGGCGCCCGGCCCGCGCGCCCGGACTCCGCGCGCCCCGGTCCCGCCTCCCGCCCAGGGTGCCGCCGGCCGCCTCGGCCTTCACGACCGCCTCCCGCCGCGCTCTTTGCGAAGGGTCCAGACCAGGTAGGGGACGACGAACAGGCTCACCGCGAGCACGATGTACGAGGCGATGGTCGCGCCCTTCGCCGGATCATGGGAGTCGAAGACCGCGACCCACATGAACACCGCGGGAACGTCGGTGATGATCTGTTTGCCGGAGACCGCCACGATCAGGTCGAAGACCTTCAGCGAGATGTGGCCGAGGATGATCAGCGCGGACAGGGTCACCGGGCGGAGCAACGGCAGCACGACGTGCCGGTAGACCTGCCACTCGGTGCAGCCGTCCACACGCGCGGCCTCCCTGAGCTCCTCGGGGACGCCCCGGAAACCCGCCAGGAACAGCGCCATGACATATCCCGACATTTGCCATATTGCCGGGATGGCCATGGCCGCCATCCCCCAGTCCGGGTCCCGGAACCACTCCCACTGCAGGAAGTCCAGGCCCAGGAGGTCGAACAGCCGGTTCAGCCCCACCGCCCGCTCCGCCTGCCCCGAGTTCATCAGCCAGCGCCAGACGACCCCGGTCGCCACGAACGAGACCGCCATCGGAAACAGGTAGACCGCCCTGAACGTCCCCTCCCCCTTGATCCCCTTCTCCATGAGGAAGGCGAGCAGCCAGCCGAGCGCCAGCGCCCCGAGCACGAACACCGCGGTGAAGACGATCGCGTGGTGCACCGAGATGCCCCAGCGCTTCTGATCCCAGAGCGTGATGAAGTTCTCCAGGCCCACGAAACGCCCCTCGGAGATCTCGTCGTGCCTGTCCGTCATGGCCAGCCGGAGGTTCCAGCCGAGCATGCCGTACACAAAGACCCCGATGACGACGATCGACGGCGTGACGAGCAGCAACCCCGGCAGCCACCTGCGCACCCGTGTCACCGGCGTCCTTCCCGCCCGAGGGGCTTTCCTGACCGAGTACGGAGGGCTCCGCGGGCCCGCGGGCCATGGCCCGCGACCGGACGGGTTACCGGGCGCCGCCGGGGCGCCCGGTCCGCCTCACTGGCCCGAGTTCTTGGCGGCCTCGGCGAGCGAGGCCTGGAGCGCGGTCACGTTCCTGTCGGTGTGGAAGACGCCGACCGCCTCGTTGATCGCGACACGCCACGGGTCGTTGACGTTGACGCCGTGCTGGACGGACCCGGCGAGCCTGTTCGTGCTCCAGTCCTTCAGCGCGTCGGCGAGGTAGTCGGTGTAGAGGGAGGTGTCGGCGTCCTTGCGGGCGGGGATGGAGCCCTTCTTCGGGTTGAAGGCGTCCTGCCCCTCCTTGCTCGCGGCGACCTTCAGCCAGGCGATCGCCCCGTCGCGGTTCGGCGCGCCCTTCGGCAGGGTGAAGCTGTCGGACAGCCACATGAAGGTGCCGCCGGTGCCGGGTGAGGGCGCCCAGTCGAAGTCGGTCTTGGACTTCTTGCCCAGGCCGCCGTTCGGTGGGTTGTGGAAGTAGCCGTAGGCCCAGTCACCCATGATGGTGAACGCGGCCTGCCCGTCGGCCACCTGCTTGGCCGCGGGCTGCCAGTCGTCGGCCGGGTCCCCGGCGTAGGACAGGATCGTCTTGAAGTCGTTCAGCGCCTTGGTCATCGCCGGTCCCGACCAGTCGGAACCGGCCGTCCAGAGTTTGTTGTAGGCGTCGGTGCCGAGCGAGCCGAGCAGCACGTTCTCCAGCAGGTGCACCATCGTCCACTCCGAGCCGATCGCGAGCGGGACCTTGCCCGTCTGCTTGACCTTCTCCAGGGCCGCGACGAACTCGTCGATCGTCCTGGGCACCTCGGTCACACCCGCCTGCTTCAGCAGGGCGGGATTGAACCACATCACGTTGGAGCGGTGGATGTTCACCGGAACCGAGTAGATCTCGCCCTGCACGCTGATCTGGTCGACGAGCTGCTTCGGGAGGACGTCCCTCAGCTTGAGCTCGTCGTAGAGGAAGGTGACCGGCTCAAGCTGCCCCGCCTTGATGTATCCCTGCAGCTCGGCGCCCGCGTGCCCCTGGAAGGTGTCCGGCGGGGTGCCGGCCTGCAGCTTGGTCGTCAGCAGGGCGCGCGCCTTGTCTCCCGACCCGCCCGCGACGGCCGCGTCGAAGAACTCAAGACCGGGGTTGTTCTTCTCGAAGATCCCCTTCATGGCCTTCAGACCGTCCGCCTCTCCCGGCCCCGTCCACCAGGAGAAGACCTCGACCTTCTTCCTGCCACTCGCCTGCGGGCTCTGCCCCGCTCCCTGGCCACCGCTGCATGAGGTCAGGGTGAGCAGGGCCGCCACGGTGACCGCGACGGCCGCCCTCCAACGTCGTCGCATCGTTTCCCGTCCCTTCGGGGTAGGAGTCGCGCAGGTTCCCCGAAAACGATGACACCGTTGTCAGCGTGCCCGCATAACAATCAACGCATTTGTCAGCGAGTGGCGTCAAGGCGCGCACGGGTGACATCACACGCCGCAGTCACTCACGCCGAACACGCCGCGGTCACCCACGCCGAAGACCACATCACACACGCTGGACGGCTCCGTCGAGCAGTGCCAGGACGGTGACGCCGAAGTCGTGGATGGTCGCCGACAGCTCCTCCGAGGCCAGGCCCGGAGCGACCACGACCAGGGAGCCGCGCATCAGCGCCAGCCCGACCAGGGTCGTCAGGGCCAGGGTGGACGTCAGCGGCCAGGTCACCAGCAGGACGTCGGACTTCTCCAGCACGACGAGCCTGTCCAGCTCGCACATCCGCCAGATCAGGTCCTCGTGGGTGAACACGCTGCCGTCCTCGACCTGCAACGCGGGCTGTACGGACGGGTCGAGGTGCGGCAGCGGGGCCGGAGCGAGCAGCAGCAGGTCGGCGAAGTCGACGGTGTCACGCGCCTGGCCGAACGCGATCACCTGCCGGACCCTGGAGACGTCGGCGGCCTGCAGCGACGTCTCCGCCAGACCGGGGGTCGTGATCAGCAGCCGCGCGTCCAGCCGGACCAGCAGCTCGCCCATCTCCCCGCCCCGGGAGGCGACGGGCGCCGCGATCCCGCCCGCCGCGATGACGGTGTGCACCGCGAGGGTCTGGGCGGCCACGTTGTCCACGTGGATGCCCGCCACCTGCCGTCCTCGCGCACCCCTTCTGACCAGCCCTGAGGCTCCCCGCGTCACCTCCTCGGCCAGGCGGCGGTGGCCGTAGACCACCCCCGCGCCGAGATCGATCAGCGCGGGCCGGTCACCTCGCTCGTGCGCGCAGCCGAACACCGCCTCGGTGACGGTGGCCTTGATGGACGAGGAGGTGAATCTCATGCCGACGACCGTACGACCGACCTGTCCGAACGGGCATCGACAGATATATGTAAATGAGTGTGTATCCGGGCCCGCCCCCTCTGATGGGCCTTTCCCCGATTAGTTGATTCCCCGGCCTTCGGCACATGGGTGCGGGCTCGAGCCCTGCGCGGCTCGAGCCCGCTGCCGCGTGACCCGTGGCCTTCGGTCCCCACCCCTCCGAGGAGACCTCGACCGTCGGGAGGGACACGCGACGCTCCCGATGTGCTCGACCGAGACGCCTGGGATGGTGTGGGCCTGCCGTACCGGACCGCCGTCATGGCGGGTACGACCCGGAAGGCTGGGCGTCATCGGTCGAACACGAGGAAAACGTACGGTGGGCCGCCGGTACCGCGCATGCTCCGGAGTGCGTATCCCGAGATGTATCTGTGCGGCGGCCCGATGTGTAGCCCCTGTGTGTAGGGCGGTCGCGGCGTTCAGACGCGGTTGTGCTCGATGACCCAGGTCGCGACCTGGGTGCGCGAGGAGAAGCCGAGCTTGGCCAGGATGTTGGCCACGTGCCGGGCCGCGGTCGCGGGGCTGATCACCAGCTCGTCGGCGATGGCCTTGTTGCTCAGGCCCCTGGCGACCAGCTCGGCGATCTCCCACTCACGCCCGGTGAGCGTGGTGAGCGGGGCGGCGGCCGGGCCCTTGCCGGTCGGCAGCGGTATGTCGGCCTGCTCCTCGCCCTCAAGGGCGTAGCGGACCGCCTGCTCCTGGCTCATCTCCTTGCCGAGCGTCCACAGCTGGGCGACCAGCGCGTCGCCGAGCCGCGCGCGGGCGGGCTGGAGCAGCTCCTCCATGCGCGCGCCGAAGCCGGAGGGCATGACGACGCCGCTCATCGCGTGCCTGATCGCGGCCGAGGCTCCCGCCAGGCGCACCGCCCGCTGGTCGTCCTCCTCGGCCAGCGCGAGCTGGGCGAGCGTCTCGATGCGCCGGGCGACGCCGAGCCGCTGACCGGTCCCCCGGCACAGGCGCAGGCTCTCGATCAGCCGGGCGCGGGCGGTCGCGAGGTCTCCCTGGGCCAGGGCGATCCGGCCGAGGCCGGACAGGCAGGTGATGGTCTGCCAGTGGGCCGTGATGTCCTTGAGCATCTCGAGAGCCTGCTCGTAGTAGGAGCGGGCCTCAGCCAGGTCGCCCCGCATCCAGGCGACCTGGGCCAGACCGATGAGCGCGACCGGGGCGGCCCAGTGGTTGTCGAGACCGTTGGCGATCGCCAGCGCGGCCTCGAACGAGCGCTGTGACTCCTTGGCCCTCCCCTCGGACAGCGCGAACGTCCCCTCCATCGCGCGGATCACCATCTCGTGCCAGGGATCGTCGACCCTGCGCACCGCCTCCAGTGCCTCGTCCAGCAGGCACCGGGCCCGGTCAGGGCGCCGCTGGTAGATGGCGACCCAGGCCAGGATGGCCAGCGCCCCGCTGAGCGGCCCGTGCAGGCCCGCCGTCTTGCACAGTTCGGCCGCCTCGGTGCAGGCGTCCTGCGCCTTCCCCGGATCACCCTGGCCGAAGGCCACCTGGCCGCGCAGGACGAGGGCGTCGCCGCGCACGCGCGTGGGCAGCACCGCGGGCGTCGCCGCCAGCAGGCGGTCAAGCCACTCGTCGGCGGGAGTGAACCTGCCGCCCGCGATGGTCGGCCAGCGCAGCAGCACCAGGAGGTGCAGCGCGCTCTCCGGCTCGCCCGCCTCGGCCGACCAGCGCACCGCCGCCCACACGTTGGCCTGCACCTCGTCCAGCAGCACCAGCATCGGGCAGACCTCCGCCCAGGTCGGGCGGGGACGCCGGACGATCAGCTGGTGGATCCGGTCCGCGATCTCGACCATGTGGTCGCGATGCCGCCGTCTCAGCTCGGGCTCCTCACCGGAGCCCTCCAGCTGCTCCGCGGCGTACTGGCGGATCGTCTCCAGCATCCGGTAGCGCGTCTCGCCCGCGACCTCGGCGTCCGCGAGCACCAGGGACTTGTCCACCAGGCCGCACAGGACGCTCAGAACGTCCTCGGCCCACAGGCCGTTGCCGTCGCAGACCCGCTCGGCCATGTCCAGCGTCCATCCGCCGGTGAAGACCGCGAGCCGCCGCAGCAGGATCCGTTCCTGCTCCTTGAGCTGCTGGTAGCTCCAGTCGACGGTCGCCTTGAGCGTCTGGTGCCTGGCGGGGGCGGTCCTGTCTCCCGCGGACAGCAGCCGGAACCTGTCCCTGAGCCGGGCGTGGATCTGCTCGACCGTCAGCACCCTGCACAGCGCGGCGGCCAGCTCGATGGCGAGCGGCATCCCGTCGAGCGCCTCGCACAGGCTGGCGATCTCGTCGGCGTTGTTGTGGTCGAGGGCGAAGCCGCGCGCGGCGGCCTTCGCCCGGTCGACGAAGAGCCGTACGGCCTCGCTGGCGGCCGCCTGCTCCTGACCGGCCGCCCTGGGCAGCGTGAGCGGCGGAACCCGCCACACCGTCTCGCCCGCGACCCGCAGCGGCTCCCTGCTGGTGGTGAGCACGCGCACCTCGGGGCTGATCGTGAGCAGCGCCCTGCAGAACCGGGCGGACTCGTCGATGAGTGACTCACAGTTGTCGATGACCAGCAGTAACTGCCGGTCGGCGAGAGCGTCGAGCAGCGTTTCCGCCAGCGGGCGCGACGGCTCGGCCTTGACCCCGAGCACGGCGGCGACCCGGGGCACGATCAGTTCGTCACGCATCGCCTCGGCCAGCTCGACCAGCCAGACGCCTCCGGGGAAGTCCGCCGCCAGGTGGGTCGCCACCTTGACCGCCAGCCTGCTCTTGCCGATGCCGCCCGTCCCGCACAGGGTCACCAGCCGGGCGACACCGAGCAACTTGACGAGCTCTTCGACGTCGGCCTCGCGGCCGACGAAGTCGTTGGGCTCGAGGGGGAGATTCCCCCCGGCAAGAGAAATGTGCGCGGTGTCCTGTGTCATCGGCTCTTAATGAGGTCGCGGGGCAGCCGTCACAGAAAGTGTGACACCAATTACCGTGCCGTGCCCAGGCTTAGCACCATTTCGGATGCTCGGATTGCCTGACCGTCCCTAATGTCAGGCCGCAGGGAATTAGTGGCGGCGGGTGCCACCCTACTGACCGTGACCGGCCATCGGATGGCGAACTGTCGGGGAGGCGATTCACACTGCAAACATGCCGGACACTCCCCCAGCCTCTAATCCCGCCTCTCCCCCCTCCCCACGCCGCGCTCCCGACGCCCTGCCCGATCCCCCGTCTCCCCCGTCCCCCCGCAAGGCTCCCGACGCCCTGCCCGGCTCCGCGTCTCCTCCCTCCCCGCGCCGGGCGCGCGACACAGCGTCCGACACAGCGTCCGACGCCCCGCCCGGCTCCGCGTCCAACACCGTGCCCGTTCCTCCGCCCGGCGTGGCGCCTCCTGTTCCCCCGCCCGGCTCCGCGCCCGTTCCCTCGCCTGGCACAGCGTCCGGCACAGCGTCCGGCACGACGTCCGGCACGACGTCCGATCCGGTGCTCGGCGAGCTCAACCTCTCCGAGTGGTACGCCCACGTCAACAAGATGACCGGTATCGGCTTCCTCACCATCTCCAGGCGCCTGCCCGCCCTCGTCGCGCAGGCCGTACGGCTGGGCTGGCTGGCCAGCCCCCGCGACACCGTCATCACGATCAGCCTGAGCCTGTTCAGCGGCGTGTTCACCGCGTTCGGACTGCTGGCCACGACCGGGGTGCTCTCCGCCCTGTTCCAGGCGGGCCCGACCCCTGAGCGGGTCGTCGCCGCGTTGCCCAGCCTGATCCTGGTCGGGGTCGCGGGCACCCTGCGCACGCTGACGCAGGCGGGCGCGGGCTGGGCCCAGTCCCGGCTCGACCCCCAGGTGAGCCGAATCGCCGAGGAGCGGCTCTACGGACTGACCAGCCAGGTCGGCCTGGCGGCCTTCGACGAGCCCGACTTCCACGACACGCTCCAGCGGGCCAAGGCACGCGGGGTCGCGACGGCGGACAGGGTGGTCGGCACCGCCATCAACGTGCTGACCGCGCTCATCGGGATCGTGGCGGCGGCCGGCGTGCTCGGGGTGCTCCATCCCGTCCTTCTGCCGCTGCTGGTGCTGGCAGTGCTGCCGGACGCCTGGGCGGCGGTCCGCACCGCCCGCATGCGCTACACCGCGATGTACGCGATGATCCCCGCGAACCGGCGTAAGTGGATCATCTCGGAGCTGCTCGCCGAGCGTGAGTCCGCGGCCGAGGTGCGTTCCTTCACGATGCGGGGCTTCCTGCTGCGGATGTACGACGCGGTGGCGACCTCGGAGCAGAACGTCATGCTCGGCCTGGCGCGGCGGGAGACGTTCGCGAGGATCCTCGGCGAGGCCCTCAGCGGGCTGGGGACGGCCATGGTCTACGTCGCCCTCGGCCTGCTGCTCGCCGCGGGCTCGGTGCCGCTGGCCGTGGCGGGCACCGCCGTACTGGCGATCCGCTCCGGCCAGACCTACCTGTCGAACCTGCTGTACGCGACCAATCGCCTCTACGAGGAGGGGCTGTACTTCACCGACTTCCTCGACTTCTGCACGGAGGCGGAGAGCCGCGTCAGCCCGGAACGTCCGGGGAAGACTCCGGAGACGTTCGAGCGGATCACCGCGGAGGACATCGTCTTCACCTACCCGGGCTCAGAGACCCCCGCGCTGCGGGGAGTCTCCGTCCACATCGACGAGGGCGAGGTGATCGCCCTCGTCGGCGAGAACGGCTCGGGCAAGACCACGCTCGCCAAGCTCCTGTCCGGCCTCTACGAGCCGGACAGCGGACGCGTGCTGTGGGACGAGACCGACCTGGCGGAGGTGAACCTCGACGAGCTGAGACGCAACATCGCGGTCATCGCCCAGGACCACACGCGCTGGCCGCTGACCGCCAGGCACAACATCAGCATGGGCACCGACAAGGGAGAGGCGGCGCTGGTCGCCGCCGCCGAGGTCGCGGGCGCCGATCAGGTCGTGGCCGAGCTGCAGCACGGCTACGACACCCTGCTGGACAGACGGTTCAAGGACGGCCAGGAGCTGTCCGGCGGCCAGTGGCAGCGGATCGCGATCGCCCGCGGTTTCCACCGGGACGCCCCGCTGCTGATCTGCGACGAACCGACCGCCGCTCTCGACGCCCGCGCCGAGCACGCCCTCTTCGAGCGCATCAGGCGGCACGCGGACGGCCGTACCGTCCTGCTGATCACCCACAGGCTGGCCAGCGTCCGTTACGCCGACCGGATCTACGTCCTGGACCACGGCAGGATCGTGGAGCACGGCACCCACGAGCAGCTGATCGGCCTCAACGGCCTCTACGCCGACCTGTACGGCCTGCAGGCCAGCGCCTACTCGGCCTGATCGGCGGGCCTGTGGGAGAGGACCTACTCGGCCTGATCGGCGGCCCCGCGGGAGCGGGGCTACTCCGCCTGGCCGTCGGACTCGCCGGGCGGAGCCTCCTGGGCCTGATCATCCGGACCGGACGGCCCGAGTACGGCCCGCATGATCGCCCTGGCGATCGGAGCCGCGACCTGACCGCCCGACCCGCCGTGCTCGACGAGAACTCCCACCGCGACCCTGGGGGCGGCCGCCGGGGCGAAGCCGGTGAAGACCGCGTGGTCCTGGCCCGTGGTGGAGTTCTCCGCGGTGCCGGTCTTCGCGGCGACCTCGACGCCCGGGATGGCGGCGGCCTCTCCCGTACCCCCCGGCCGGGTGACCGTGACCATCATCGCGGTCAGCAGGTTGGCCTCCGCCGCCTCCATCGTCCTGCGGTACGGCGACGGCTCGGCCCCGTCGACCACCGCACCGTCGGCGAGCCGGATCTCCTCGACCAGGTAAGGACGCATCAGTGAGCCGTCGTTCGCGACCGCCGCCGACAGCATGGCGACCATGAGGGGGGTCACCCTGGTGTCGAACTGCCCCAGCGCCGACATGGCGGTCTGCGCCTGGTCCATGTTCTGAGGAAACACGCTCTCCGCGACAGGCATGGGCACGGTCAGGTCGTCGGCGTCGAAGCCGAACGCCCGTGCCTGCTCGCGCAGCGTTTCCTGGCCGAGGTCGATGCCCAGGTTGGCGAACGGGGTGTTGCAGGAGAGCTTGAACGCGTAGGCCAGCGGCGGGTTGCCGTCCCCGCAGGAGACGCCGCCCGCGTTGTGAAGGTAGGCGCCGCTTCCCGGCAGGCGCAGGGTGGCGGGCGCGCTGACGCCGGTGGTCGGACGGTACCTTCCCGAACCGAGCGCGGCGGCGCTGGTGACGACCTTGAAGGTGGATCCCGGCGGATAGTTCCGCTGGATCGCCCGGTTCAGCAACGGGTCCCGGGGGTCGCTCCGCAGCAGTCTGTCGGCCCTGTCCAGCTCGGCGCCGTCGAAGGTCGTGTAGACGTTCGGGTCGTAGGAGGGGAAGGAGACCATGGCTAGTATCGCGCCGGTCTCCGGCTCGATGGCGACGGCGGCCCCGCGCAGCCCCGTGGCGCGCAGTCCCTCGTAGGCGGCCCGCTGCGCCCTAGGGTCGATGGTGAGCCTGAGCGTCGCCCCAGCCCCAGCCCGCGTGCCGTCCATCAGCGCGCGCAGCTTCACCCGGGGGTCGGTGCCGGACAGCACCGCGTCCTGCGCGCGTTCGATCCCGGTGGCGCCGTAGAGCGAGAGGTGACCGGTCACCGGCGCGTAGAGAGGGCCGCCGGGATAGACGCGCCGATACCCGTACCTGCCGCCCTGGCTCTCAACGCTGGTCGCGACGACGGTGCCGTCACGCAGCAGAATGTCGCCCCGGGGACCGTCGAACCGGGCGATCGTCGTCCGCTGGTTGCGCGGGTCGTCGGTGAGCCGGTCGCTCCGGAAGGCCTGGAGGTAGGTCACGTTGGCCAGCAGCGCGAACATCATGACTCCGCACGTCAGGGCGACGTGCCGAAGTGGAATGTTGATCCGGCGTGCGCGCGGTGCGGCCATCGGCCCTCCCCCGGTCCCGCTACCGGTTTAACAGGCGAAGCGGAAAGGAGGGGCCGCTATGGGGCAAAGCGGTCGTACGACTTCACCAACCACCGCTACGGCCCCGGCTCACACACTCCGCACCTGCCGCCACCACGGCCCCCGGCCCCGCGCATCGTCCCGGAACCGTCCGGCGGCTCGCTCCGGCCGACCGCGCCGACCGCGCCGACCGCGTCAGCCGCGTCCGGCACGTCCGGCACGGCACGTCCGGCGCGTCAGCCGCGTCCGGCGCTCCGAGCGAGCGGCTCGCACTGGGGCATGTCGACCACGTCGCGGTAGTAACCGATCTTGGCCTGGACCGCCCGCTGCTTCTCCCGCAGGTTGGCCACCTGCTCCTCGACCCGCCGGTCATGGGCCTCGAGCAGCGCGAGCCGGTCGGGGATCGTGTGGTCGCCCGCCCTGACCAACTCCGCGAAGCGGAGCATCTCGGCGATCGGCATCCCGGTGTCCCGCAGACAGCGGATCGTGCCGAGCCATCCGACGTCGTCCTGGGTGAACCTGCGCTGTCCGGCCGCGTTGCGGCCGACCCTCCTCAGCAGTCCGATCCGCTCGTAGTAACGCAAGGTGTCGAGGCTGAAACCGGTCTCCTCAACCACCTGTCCCGGCGTGTAGACACTCACGTCCGGCAGCATCCCACCTGGAGCGCACTCCAGGTCAAGCCGAACGCCCCCCGGACGACCGCCCGGCCCGCGCCCCGCCCCGGGCCGCCTTCCTTCCCCACCCGCAGCCCGCCCCGGGCCGCTTTCCTCACCCGCGACCCGCCCTGCCCCCAGGATCGCCCGTGACACGCGGGCTCGCGTGTCACGAGCGGGCCCCGGGCGACCCCGTTGGGCGGTGTCAGGGGCAGGCAGGCGAGATCAGTCGTTGGGCAGGTAGTCCGACAGATAACGGCGGACCAGGCGCTTGCACTCGCCGATCAGCTCGGGGTCACCGTCGCGCCGGGAGCGGAAGGCGAGCTTGAGCACGGCGTCCGCCGCCTCGACCGCGACGATCAGCGCCCTGTCCAGTTGCGGCCCCATCGGGGCGCCGAGCAGCTCGATGGTGATCGTACGAAGCCTGTCGGCCACGATGACGTTGTTCTCAAGGGCGGCGTCGAGCATCCGCTCGGTCCCCTTGAGGGCGGGACCGCCGGGGGTGGGCAGCACCTCACCGAAGTCGACGACCGCGAACCCCGGCGTTGACCGCTTCATCGCGACGAACTCGTCGATCGCGAGGTCGACCATCTCGGTCCAGTCGGACAGTTGCACCGTCGCGAGCCGCGCGGTGACGCGACCGAGGAACGCCTCCAGGTTGCGCAGCGCGAGCGCGCGCACCAACCCCTGCTTGTCGGGAAAGAACTGATAGAACGTGCCAATCGGCACCTCGGCCCGGCGCGCGACCTCCTTGGTGGTCAGGGCCTCGTAACCCACCTCGTCGAGTAACCGCGCGCACTCGTCCAGCATTCGCTCGACGCGTTCGAGGCTGCGGCGCTGAGCCGGACGACGGCGGAGCGTCCCTCCGGAAACGTTCGTCATCACTCCATCATCCACTATGTGACTGACAGCGATTATCATGATCTTTATTGACGTCTTCTATGATCTTTATTGACGTCTTCTGGAGGATGAATGTTCCTTTGGGGAACGGCGACCGCGTCCTACCAGATCGAGGGCGCCGTCGCGGAGGACGGTCGGGGCGTCTCGATCTGGGACACCTTCACCCACCGGTCAGGGCGCGTCCACGACGGTCAGACGGGCGAGGTGACCTGCGACCACTACCACCGCTGGCCGGAGGACATCGCGCTGATGGCGGACCTCGGCGTGAACTCCTACCGCTTCTCCGTCGCCTGGCCCAGGATCCAGCCCGAAGGCAGGGGCGCGGTCAACCAGGCGGGACTCGACTTCTACGACCGGCTGACCGACGCACTGCACGAGCGGGGCATCGTCCCGGCCGCCACGCTGTACCACTGGGACCTGCCGCAGGCCCTGGAGGACGAGGGCGGCTGGCTGAACCGCGAAACCGCCTACCGTTTCGCCGAGTACGCCGCTCTGGTGGCCGACAGGCTGGCCGACCGGATCCCGGTGTGGATCACCCTGAACGAGCCGTTCGTGCACATGGTGTACGGCTACGCCCTGGGCAACCACGCCCCGGGCAGGTCCCTGCTGCTGGACGCGCTGCCGGTGGCCCACCACCAGTTGCTCGGGCACGGGCTGGCCGTACGGGCGCTGCGTGAGCGGGGCGCCGAACGGGTGCTGATCACCAACAACTGCACCCCGGTCTGGCCGGCCTCTGACGATCCGGCCGACCTGGCCGCCGCCGACGCCTACGACACGCTGCACAACCGCCTGTTCAACGACCCCGTACTGCTCGGAACCTATCCGGATCTATCCGCGTACGGCATCGCGCCTGTCCCTTCCCGGAACAGCACCCTCCCCAGCGCGCCCGCCGACCATGTCCGGAACAGCGACCTCAACGCCTCCCCCGACCGGGCCCGCGACGGCGCCCCCGTCTCCTTCCTCGACTGCGTCCTGGAGGGTGACCTCGACATCATCGCCACTCCCGTCGACGGCCTCGGCATCAACTATTACAACCCCACCCGGATCGCCGCCCCGACCGCCGAGGGCCTGCCGTTCACCGACACCGGCATCACCGGCCATCCCGTCACCGGCTTCGGCTGGCCCGTCGTCCCCGACGGCCTGCGCGAACTCCTCACCGGCCTCAAGGCCCGCTACGGCGACGCCCTTCCGCCCGTCTACGTCACCGAGAACGGCTGCTCCCACCCCGACCTCCCCGGCCCCGACGGCGTGGTGGACGACCAGGCCAGGATCGCCTACCTCGACGGCCACATCGAGGCCCTGGAGCGGGCCAGGGCGCAGGGCGTGGACGTGCGCGGCTACTACGTCTGGTCCCTGCTGGACAACTTCGAGTGGGCCGAGGGCTTCACCCAGCGCTTCGGGCTGGTCCATGTCGACTTCCCCACCGGCAAACGCACCCCGAAGGCTTCATATCACTGGCTCAGAAACCGAATCACGAAATAGGAAAGCCGTTCCCGGGCCTCCGCTTTCGAAAATCCCACTGGCGGCTCAGGTATTCCAGATGCGAAACGCGATTCGAATCCCCGGAAACCGGACGGTACGGCCCGCCGCACGTGGCCCGACACCGCACCCGAGCCGACCCGGCGCGGGACCCGATACAGGTCGGGCCGGATACGGTGTCGGGCCTGCCCCGGTGCGGGACCCGATCCGCCATCACGCCTCCTGGCCGCCGTCCTCCTCCGCCTCCCTGCCCAGCGCGGACAGCCGCTCGAACTGCTCGTCGGACAGCGAGACCTCCAGCGCGGCGACGTTCTCCTCCAGGTGCCTGGGCGAGGTGGTGCCGGGGATCGGGATGACCGTCGGGGAACGGCGCAGCAGCCAGGCGAGGGCCGTCTGGGACGGGGTCGCGCCGATCTCCTCCGCCACGGCCGCGACCGGGCTGTCCGGCCCGGCGTGCCCGCCCATCGCGATCGGAAAGAAAGGCAGGAAGGCGATACCGTGCGCGGCGGCGTAGTCCACGACGTCGTCGTGCTGCCGGGTGACGAGGTTGTACATGTTCTGCACTGCGGCGATCGGCGTGATCTCCGCTGCCTCCCTGAGCTGCTCGACCGTCACCTCCGACAGGCCGATGTGCCGGACCTTGCCCTCGTCCCGCAGCTGCTTCAGGGCGCCGATCTGGTCGGCCAGCGGCACGTTCGGGTCGATCCGGTGCAGCTGGAGCAGGTCGATCCGCTCGACACGGAGCCGCCGCAGGCTCAGCTCGGCCTGCTGCCTCAGGTAGGCGGGGTTGCCGAGCGGGATCCATTCGGCGGGGCTTGGCCGTACGACACCGATCTTGGTGGCGATCACCAGTCCCTCAGGGTATGGGTGCAGGGCATCGGCGACGAGTTCCTCGTTCGCCCCCAGCGCGTATGAGTCGGCGGTGTCAACCAGCCCGACCCCCAGTTCGACCGCCCTGCGCAGTACGGCCAGCGCGCCCTCGCGGTCGGCCGGAGCGGTCCAGATCTGGGCGGCCCCGGCCTCCGCCGGCTTCTCCGGCCCGTCGGCCAACCGCATGGCGCCGTACCCGATCCGCCTCACCGTCAGGTCACCGCCCAGGGCGAAAGTGGTGGTCACCGCTGCGTTGTCTGTCGTGTTCGTCATGTCCGCAACGCTAGAAGCTCACATCCATGTGAGCTTCAAGCCGGTGTGAGACAGATCACAAGGATCTCGTCGCGGCGATTCCGGATGAGATCACCCGCCCGACGCCTTGTACAGAACGGACCCGGCGAAGGCCCAGTGGGACCGGCGAAATCTGATCAACGCTCGTGTGAGGTGACCCCGTGCAGACCAGCACCCTGGACCGCAGGACGAAGAGCGGTACCGCGAACACGAGGAAGAACCTCATCACCCCGGCCCGCGGGGCGACCCCCAGCCCCTCCACACGCGGGACGAACCTTGGCTCTTCCAACCGCGAGATGAAGATCGGCGAGCTGGCCCGCGAGACGGACGTGAGCCCCCGCCTGCTGCGCTACTACGAGGAGCAGGGCCTGCTCACCTCACACCGCAGCGAGAGCGGCCATCGCCACTACACGCCCGAGACCCCGACGATCGTCCGCCACATCCGCACCCTCCTCGCGGCGGGCCTGCCCACCCGGACCATCCGCGACATCCTCCCCTGCATCGAAGGCCCGGGCCCTGACCTTCACCCCTGCGTCCGGAACTACCTCCAGGACCACCTCAAAGATCTCGACACCCAGATAACCACCCTCCAGCAGTCCCGCTCCTCCATCGCCGCCCTTCTGACCGCCACGGAGAAAACCCGCGCCTGAACCGGCTACGGCAGAGCACCTCCCCTTTTTCTCATCCAAGAGAATCTGATAGCGAAATACATCTGACCGCTTCGTTGCCAGTCGGGCGATCTGTACACCTCTGGACCTGCCGCATTCACACACCGTCCAAGAAAGGCCCCCCATGGACAACATCTCCTGAAGTCACACGACTGGAGCAGTGAAATCATCAACGACCTCAAGCTTCGGACCTTCACCGCCGCCAAATCAAGAGACGTAAGACAAGAAGCCTTCAGAAACGAAAGCTTTTTGAATTACCTGAAAAATTAAGCATCCACAGCAAGGTCGCGCCGAACACCTTCGTCCGTGTATGCATGGACGGCAACTGGAAGCTCAGACCAAAAGCCAATCAAGGCGATTCTCAGCGGAGATATCTCCTGGTCAATCATCCTGCCGTCCGCAGAGCACACGATCTTTGTGATCGACTCTCCGGCAGCGAACTCCAAGAGACGAAGCGAAGCTCCCGCACCGTTGTTCAGGTCCGGCTCGGAGATCCATACTTCGGAAGCACCGATGTTCACAACGTCGTCCGGTACGACGAGCCGCGCCGAGAAGACGTCTGGATAGTCTCCGGTGCCCGAATCAACACCGAGGGAAGTCCAGGAACCAGTCCGGCCCCGAGCAGCCACCGACAGTTCGGAGGCCAACCTTCCGTTCCCTCTATGACGTAAGAACAGAACAGCTCCCACTCCGGCCTCCGCGTCCCGCCATCGGGCGACCGGTACGACCTCCCCACGCCAGGGAGGTCGCAAGGTCACGAGAGCTGATGCCTCAAGAACAAGAGGAAGCAGATCCCTCTTCGACTTCGACGCCGCCATCGCAATCACTCCGATTCTGAGCGCTCAGACCGGCGCTTATCTTGCCCAGCAAGTGTAGTGGGCGTTACTGAGGTTGAACTCATAGTGTCGTGTGCGGTTATGCCGACGTGAGGGTCAGGCCTGTTCCCGCGAGGCAGCCGTCGATGAGGTCGCTGCAGTATTGAATGATGCGCAGTCCCTGCCGGACGGTGCGAATCAAGTGCTCCGGGCCAGTGAAGGCGATGTTGGACAGGAAGCAGCGCCATAGCAGCGACCAGATGCCCTCGACCGGATTCAAGTCGCTCGAACGCCCTCGCGCTCACCTACGACCTGCTGGGTGAGTTCTCCACCGCGGGCCGCCACTACGAGCGCGCACTGGAGCTTTTTCGCGATGTCGGTGATCAGGACCGCGAGAGGACGCCCCTTGGCAATCTGGGTATCTTCCATGCGCGCAGATGTCAGTTCGACAAGGCGATGAACTACTGGCGGCAGGCACTGACGTATTTCAGCCGGGTGGGGAATCCTCACGGCGAGGCCGCGATCCATATGAACATCTCCACCGCCGGAAACCGCATCGTCCGGCCGGAGCTGGTGATAAAGCATGGTCTCAGCGCGTTGGATCTCTATCGAGAGCTGTCGGAGCCTCATGGAGAAATCTGCACGCTCAACAACCTGGCTCTCGCCTTCACGTACGCGGCCGACCACGAAGCGGCTGCCAGAGCCCTGGAACAGGTGGAAGAACTCCTTCGCGACTTCGACAACCTTGAGGCCAGAGTGCACACCGCAGGCACAGGCGGAGCCATTCACCTGCTGAACGGCGATCTCGAACAGGCTGTGATTTTGCTGCACGAGGCCCTGGAGTTGAACAGAGAGCTGAACGATCCGCACATCGAATGCGAGACGACGAACCGGCTCGGCCGCGCCTGCCACGGCCTTGGTGACCACAGAGCCGCCGTGGCCCACCGCCTCCGGGCGCTGGCGGTCGCCGAGCGCGTCGACGACCGCCTCGAAATAGGGCACGCCCACGAGGGGATCGCCGACGGCCTGGAGGCTCTCGGCGACCGTGAGAACGCCGAGACACATCGTGGAAAGGCGCGCGCGGTCCTCGCCGACCTCGGCATGTCCCCGCCTTCCTCCGTCGAATGACTCACATGCGCACAGGCCCGGCCCCACGATCGGGCGGGTTCCCGCCGCCGCTTCATCCCGATCGCTCGGGCCACGAGCCGACTGTTCGAGGCTCCAGGAGGACATCCCGGGGCAGAGCCTGGTGAGGTCTCCGCGAGCGGCTTCCTCATGGGAAGACAGAGGCTATGCGCGGCGAGGACGCCACCCGGTGTCGGCTGGATGTCCTCGTGCGTATCCCCAGAAGGTCGATACAGGTATTTATCCCGTTATGTCCCGATCGCGGTGGATGAACACTGGCTTCATCGGACAGGACTCCGCCGCCCGGCGGGGATCAGCGGGAATCGAAGGACGAGTCATGTCGCCGTACCAGCCTCCGCAGCCGCCAGGCACCACCCAGGACCCCTGGGCGCCCGCTGCCGCGACACCCTGCTCCCTCTGGGGCGGCGACAGGGGCCCGCTCCGCTTCCGCACCTGGGAGGCCGCCCGCCGGCGCCTCGGCTTCACGTGCTTCGAGCCCTTCTCCGCGCCCGGGGCGCGCCGCCTGGTCTCCGCCACGCTGGACGGGTGGGGACTCATCGGACACGGCAGGGTCGCGGGAACGCTGGCCGACGAGGTGGTCACCGGCGCGCTGCGCCGTGGGCGCGGACCGGTCCGGCTGACCCTGTCCCACGAGGACGGCCTGCTGCACTGCGAGGTCGAGGACACCGCCTCGCCCTCACAGGGTCCGGTGACCGAGGAGCGCGAACGTGAGCTCTATCTCCTGGACCAGGTGGCCTGCTGCTGGGGCGTCAAGCGTACGCCCACGGGAGAGATCGTCTGGTTCGGACTCCCCACGGGAAAGCCCGGGAAACCGGGAGGTCACCGGCGTGTGGGAGGGCGTCAGAAGACCGAGACGTGGACGTGGTCGTAGTGGTTGGCGGTGATGCCGCCCCGGTCGGACATCATCCGCCAGCCCGCGCCGGTGCGGATGTCATAGTAGCGCTGCTGCCAGATGATGTACATGATCCCGAGGTCGCGGCCGTTGTCGATGGCCCACTGGGCCAGGCGGTCACCGCGTTCCTTGGCCTCGGGGGTCGGCATGCGGCCACCGGTGCTCATCATGAAGTCGCAGGCCCGGCCGCTGCCGTGCTCGCCGGGGTCGCCGGGGCGCAGGCAGCCGTAGCTGTAGGGCATCGGGAAGTTCTGCAGGATGGTGTTGCGCACGCTGATCATGCGGGGGGTCAGGCCCTCCCCGCCGCTGGGCTGCTGGAAGCCGTACTTGGCGAGCAGGCCCTCGATGCGGACGCGGTCCTTCTTGAGCTTGACGATGTCGTCCTTGAGTTTGACGATCTTCGCCTCGGCCGCCTTCTCCGCGTTCTTGGCGTCCTTGATGAGCTGTTTGATCCGGTTGAGCTGGCCGGCGCGCTGACCCGCGAGGTAGGAGATGGTGGCGGCCCTGTCGAGGGCGATGCCGGGGTCGCCCTGGAAGGCCAGCAGGTTGGTGTCGTCCAGGATGCCGCCCATGTACGAGGTCTGGGCGAAGCGCATGACGGCGGTCTGCGCGGTGGCCAGGGTCCGTTTCAGGCTCTTGGCGTTCTCGGTGGCCTTGCTGGCCTGGACCCGGGTCTCCTCCAGGCTCTGCACCTCGCCCCGGTATCTCTTGTTGAGCTCGCTCGCCTCCCGGGTGAGCTTCTTCAGCTCTGCCTCCGGGTTGGGTTTGGCCGCCTGGCGCACCGCAGCCCCGGCCATGACCGGGGTCGTGAGCAGGGCGGAAAGCATGACGCACAGCGCGATCGAGCGACTCGATCTCACGCTTCGCTCACCTCCAGAGCCCCCTCATGGCCGGAGCGAAACTATAGAAGACGATCTTGAGGCCCGCCACCGAAACGATGGAACTCCCGCACCATTGACGAACTATCTACCAGTCTGCGGTGCTTTAAACAATTGCCCCTGGGGTCACAATCTTCTCTCCGGTCACTCATCCACCCTCCGGGGCGCCCCTTGCCGTCGCCATTAGAACATGATTCGGTCTCATCGACAGGGCAGAGCCCGGCAATCGTCGGCATTGCGGGCCCCTCCCCCTCGACCGACACTGTCCGGGTAGGCACCGGCTCACGACCGGCTCCGGCCACCGACCAGGAGGCACCGCTCATGTTCCACGACACGTTGTTCATCGGGGGCGACTGGGTGGCCCCTTCGGGCACCGGGACGATCGAGGTCGTCTCCCCCCACACGGAGGAGGTCGTCGGCCGTGTCCCCGACGGGACCCCCGCCGACATGGACCGCGCGGTCGCCGCCGCCCGCCAGGCGTTCGACCGCGGCCCCTGGCCGCGGATGACGATGGCCGAGCGCGCGGCCGTCGTGGGCAGGCTCGCCGAGGTCTACGCGGCGCGCCAGGCGGAGATGGCCGAGCTCATCACGCTGGAGATGGGCTCCCCGATCAGCTTCTCCCGGATGGCCCAGGCCCCCCAGCCGCTCGGCATGCTGCGGTACTACGCCGAATTGGGAAAGACCTTCCCCGTCGAGGAGGAGCGCCCCGGCACCTTCGGCCCGGTGACCGTCCGCCGCGAGCCGGTCGGCGTGGTCGCCGCCGTGGCTCCGTGGAACGTTCCCCAGTTCGTCATCATGACCAAGCTGGCCCCGGCCCTCGTCGCGGGCTGCACGGTCGTGATCAAGCCCGCGCCGGAGACCCCGCTGGACGCCTACCTGCTGGCCGAGATGATCAAGGAGGCGGGCGTCCCCGACGGCGTCGTCAACGTCGTCGCCGCCGGGCGCGAGACGAGCGAGTACCTGGTGTCCCACCCCGGCGTCGACAAGGTCGCCTTCACCGGCTCGACGGCGGCCGGGCGCCGCATCGCCGGAATCTGCGGCGAGCAGCTCAAGCGGTGCACCCTCGAGCTGGGCGGCAAGTCAGCGGCGATCATCCTGGACGACTGCGACCTGCCCTCCGCGATGGGCTTCCTGTCGATCGCCTCGCTGATGAACAACGGTCAGGCCTGCGTCGCCCAGAGCCGCATCCTCGCCTCGCGGGCCCGCTATGACGAGGTCGTGGACGCGGTCGCGGCGATGGTCAGGAGCATGCCGGTAGGAGACCCCGCCGACCCCGCGACCGGCATCGGGCCGCTCGTCGCCGCCAGACAGCGGGAACGGGTCGAGGGCTACATCAGGCTCGGCATCGAGGAGGGGGCAAAGCCGGTCGTCGGCGGACTCGGCCGCCCGCGCGATCGGGGCTGGTACGTCGCGCCGACCGTCTTCGCCGGGGCGACCAACGAGATGCGCGTCGCCAGGGAGGAGATCTTCGGCCCGGTCCTGACCGTGATTCCCTACGAGGACGAGGCGGACGCGGTCCGCATCGCCAACGACACCGACTACGGCCTGGCCGGCACGGTGTGGACCTCGGACACCGAACGCGGCCTCGACATCGCCCGCCGGGTCCGCACCGGGACCTACGGCGTCAACCTTCTCATGATCGAACCGAGCTCCCCGTTCGGCGGTTTCAAGAACAGCGGCGTCGGCCGCGAGCTGGGTCCGGAGGGCCTGTCGTCCTATCTGGAGTACAAGTCCATCGCGCGCCTGGGCTGACGCCCGGTTCTCCCCGAACCGGCCCGCCAGAGCCCTGTCGGCCCGCCAGAGTCCCGCTGCCCCCTCCAGGCCCCGCCGCCTCGCCAGAGCCCCGTCCATCCGTCAAGACTCCCGCCCATCCGCCGGAACGGTCCTGGCGTTCCCCGCCTGCCCGCCCTGTCCGTCCACCCGATCCGTCCGACGGGGGAAGAGGCCAGCGGCCCAAGAGCGTGCTTGTACGGCTCCGCGGAGCCGTACAAGCACGCCTGCGGATGCATGAACGGCCCAGCACGCCCCCGCGACGCTGGGCCACCGCCTGTCTACCCGAGTTGTCCCACGACTCCCGCGAAAGCGGAGGGCCGAGTCCCGTGGACCTCTCCCGGCGGATCTCATCCATCTGATTTAGGTAGACGCGTTTTACCCACGATTGGTTCGAGAAATAATCTCGAGAGTTTGCCGGGAGATCTCCAGCTCCTCGTCCGTGGGGATCACGGCGACCTTCACGGCCGTGCCGTCGGGCGAGACGATCCGCTCTCCCCGCGCGTTGCGGGCCGGGTCGACGGCGATGCCCAGCGCCCCGAGGCCGTCCAGCGCGGTCTGCCTGACCAGCGGAGAGTTCTCCCCCACCCCTCCGGTGAACGCGATCACGTCGACCGTGCCGAGCACCGCGTAGTAGGCGCCGACGTACTTGCGCAGCCGGTGACAGTAGACCGAGAAGGCCAGCTCCGCATCGGGATCCCCGGCGGCGAGCCGCTCCTGTACGGCCCGCATGTCGTTGTCGCCGCACAGGCCGAGCATGCCGCCGCGGCGGTTGAGCAGGGTGTCGATCTCGTCGAAGGACATCCCCGCGGCCCGGCCGAGGTAGATGACGACCGCCGGGTCGAGGTCACCGCTGCGGGTCCCCATGACGAGGCCCTCGAGCGGGGTCATGCCCATCGAGGTCTCCAGGCAGCGCCCGCCGGAGACCGCGGAGGCGCTGGCCCCGTTGCCCAGGTGCAGCACGATCACGTTGCCGCCCGGCCTGCCGACCGCGGCCGCGGCCTCGCGGGAGACGTAGGCGTGCGAGGTGCCGTGGAAGCCGTAGCGGCGGATCTTCCACCGCTCCGCCAGCTCCCTGTCGATCGCGTACGTCGCCGCGGCAGGGGAGATCGTGGAGTGGAAGGCGGTGTCGAAGACCGCGACCTGCGGCAGGTCGGGGCGCAGCCGCCGGGTGACCTCGATGCCCGCCAGGTTGGCCGGGTTGTGCAGCGGAGCGAGCGGGATCAGCTCCTCGATCTTCGCGACCACCTCGTCGGTGATCAGCGTGGGCTCGGTGAAGGTCGTGCCACCGTGCACCACCCGATGCCCGACCGCGGTCAGCTCCGGGGAGTCGAGCCCGAGGCCCCGCTCCGCCAGCTCCGTCGCGACGATCTTCAGGGCCGCCTCGTGGTCGGCGGCCGGGGACCCCGGCTCGCCGATCCGCTCGACCATGCCGGACGCCAGCCGCTCCGTGCCGGCCAGCAGACGGTACTTCACCGAGGACGAACCGCTGTTGAGCACCAGTACGCGGCTCACCGCGCCTCCTTCTCGTCTTCCTGTTCCTGGGCCTGGATGGCGGTGATGGCCACGGTGCTCACGATGTCGGTGACCAGCGCGCCTCGCGACAGGTCGTTGACCGGCCTGCGGAGCCCCTGCAGCACGGGCCCGACCGCGACGGCCCCGGCGGAGCGCTGCACGGCCTTGTAGGTGTTGTTCCCGGTGTTCAGGTCCGGGAAGATCAACACGGTCGCCCGGCCCGCGACCGGGGAACCGGGCAGCTTGGCCGCCGCGACCCTGGCGTCGACCGCCGCGTCGTACTGGATCGGCCCCTCGACCAGCAGGTCCGGCGCCCGCTCGACGACCAGCGCGGTGGCCTCGCGTACCTTGTCGACGTCGGCTCCCGTGCCCGAACGCCCCGTCGAGTACGACAGCATCGCGACCCGCGGCTCGATGCCGAACCGCTGCGCCGTACGGGCAGAGGAGATGGCGATGTCGGCGAGCATCTCGGCGTCGGGATCGGGGTTGATCGCGCAGTCGCCGTAGACGAGCACCCTGTCGGCCAGGCACATGAAGAACACCGAGGAGACGATCGAGGTGCCGGGAACCGTCTTGACGATCTGGAACGCGGGCAGGATCGTGGCGGCGGTGGTGTGCGCGGCACCGGAGACCATGCCGTCCACGACGCCCCGGTGCAGCATCATCGTGCCGAAGAAGTTGACGTCGGCCATCACCTCCCCTGCCCGCTCCCGCGTCATGCCCTTGTGCGCCCTCAGCTCGGCGTACTCACGGGCGAACGAGTCGCGTAGCGGGGAGGTCACCGGATCGACGACGGTCACGCCCGACAGGTCGAGGCCGAGGTCGCCGATCCGCCTGCGGATCACCTCCTGCCTGCCCAGCAGGGTGAGGTCGACGATGCCGCGCCGCATGAGGACGTCGGCCGCCCGCAGGATCCGGTCCTCCTCCCCCTCCGGCAGCACGATGTGCCGCCGCTCCGCCCTGGCCCGCTCCAGCAGGGTGTGCTCGAACATCATCGGGGTGAGCCGCTCCGAGTGGGCCAGCTCGATCCGGTCCGCGAGGTCGGCGGTGTCCACGTGGGCCTCGAAGTGGCCCAGGGCGGTCTCGGTCTTGCGCGGGTTGTCCACGGTGAGCCGCCCCTCCAGCCCGGCCAGGGTCGTGGCGACGGTGAAGCTGTCCGCGGCGGCCGACAGCACCGGCACCCCCGGCGCCAGTCTGGCGGTGAGGTCCTTCACGGCCTCCGTCGGCTCCTCCCCCAGCGTCAGGACCACGCCGGACGGCCTGACGGTGCCCGCGGCCTCCGCCGCGACCGAGGCGAGCAGCAGGTCCGCCCGGTCACCCGGCGTGATCACCAGCGCCCCGTCGGCCAGGTGCTCGAGGAACACCGGGAGCGTGGCCCCGCCGAACACGAACCCCAGCACGTCCCTGCGCAGCGCGTCCTCGTCACCCTGGACCCGTTTGGCGTCCACGGCCTGGAGCACCTGGCCGACCGTCGGCGCGGACAGCGAAGGGTGTTCAGGGATGGTGTAGCAGGGCACGGGAAGGCCCGGGTCGACGGACATCCCCCTCGGCACCCGGTTGGCGACGACCGCGAGCACCGTGCTGCCGAGGTCGGAGAAGACCTGGTAGCCGGTGCGCGTCTCCATCGCGACCTCGGTGGCCCGCTCGCCGTGCGCGCCCACGACCACGATCACCGGGGCGCCGAACTCGGCGGCGAGGCGGGCGTTGAACGCCAGCTCCCTGGGCAGGTCGTCGGTGGCGAACGAGCTGCCGAGCACCAGCAGCGCGTCGCACTCCCGCTCCAGCGCGTGGAACCGGGCGACCAGCCTGGCGACCAGTTCCTCGGTGCCGTGACGCGCGTAGATCTCCGCGGCGTCCTCGGCCGTGACGCCTGTCTCCGAGGCCGCGGGGCGGTATCTCGCGTTGAGCAGTTCGAGGGTGCGGTCGCCGTCCCTGGTGATCGGGCGGAAAACCCCCGCCCTGCGGACGCGGCGGGTGAGCAGTTCCATCAGGCCGAGCTCGACGATCTGCCTGCCGTCCCCGCGCCCGAGACCTGCCACGTAGATGCTGCGCATACGCCCCCCTGTGCCACGAAACCATGCCGTGAAACCGTACGAAACCGTGCCGTGAGACCTCCGCTCCGAAGGAGTGAACACCCTCGAAGCGTCATCGGTGTGAACTCCGGGTCTCAGGGCGCTCACCGCCCCGAAACCACCGCGGACCTGCCCTCCGCCGGCTCGCGCGGGCCCGGCGACCGCCCCGAGCCCCGAGGGTCCGGGAGTCAGGAGTTGGCGGCGACCCACTCGCCGATCCTGCGGACCAGCCCGGGAGTCGCCGCCGACTCGGCGTGGCCGTATCCCGGTTCGATCCACAGCTCCCTCGGCTCCCCGGCCGCCTCGTAGATCTGGTGGGCGTGGTCGAGGGGGAAGAAGGAGTCGGCGTCGCCGTGGACGACCAGCAGCGGGGTCGGTGAGATGTCCGCGGCCGCCTCGTACGGGGCCGTGGGAACCGGATCCCACGTTCCCTTCCTGATCCGGGTCCGCTTGCCGACCCGCGCGGCCCAGCGTCCCAGCGGGCGCTCGATCGCCCAGTGCACCTGCCGCATCGGCCGGGTCTCCCGGTAGTACCACCGCGCGGGTGCGCTGACCGCGACCACGGCGTCCACCTCTCCGCCGCGGGGAAAGCCGTCCTGCCCGGCCCCACCTGGCGGCCCGCCGTGCCCGTTCTCACCCGTGGGCCGCTCACCGTCCCGCCGCGCCCGCCTCATCGCCCCCTGCCGGCCCGCGTGCCGTACGGCGACCGCCCCGCCCATCGAGAACCCGACGACGGCGACCCTGGTGTAGCCGATCGCCCGTGCGTGCCGTACCGCCGCGTCCAGGTCGAGGATCTCCAGGTCTCCCACGGTCGACTCGCCGGCGGAGCGACCATGGCCGCGGAAGTCGAAGGAGATCACCCCGCCGAACCCGCTGAGCACGTGGGTGATCCGCCGTGTCGGGCGCTCCCTGAGCGATCCGGTGAACCCGTGTGCCAGCACGATCCCCAGGTCGCCGGGCCTGCGCGGCGGCGTGTGCGCGGCCTCGATCCGCACGTTGTCCTCGGTTCTGAGCATCACGGCGAACGACGGCGCTAGAGGCATGTCCCGAGCTTAGAACCGTCAGGCCTCACGCTGTCCCGGCCGCGCGCCGCGCTCGCGCCAGTGGGAGGGGATCTGCAGCCGCCCCGCATCGCTCAGGCGGCGTTTCGCGATGATGAGGAAAGGGGCGAAGAGCAGCCAGCCGCCCAGGGACCAGCACACCACGTACGGCCCCGCGGCACCGTCCAGCGAGCTCATCCGCAGGGGGACGGCGACGACCGCGACGGCCCAGCCCGCGGCGACGACCGTGTGGAGAACCACCAGCCTGCTGAGCCTGAAGGCTCGCCTGAGCTGTTCGCCGCCGAACCGCCGGTGCACCCACCAAGCGAGGAGGGCGACCGACAGGATCGTCCAGGCCCGGGGCAGCAGCAGGGGGAAGCCGACCTCGAAGGACGTCGGGAGCAGGAAGACCATCGGCGCGAGGCACAGGAAGGAGGCGAGGGAGGCGGCGTTGAGCCGCAGGTTGTCGTCGTCGAACCCCTCGGCCGTCGCCCTGGCCAGGGCACGGCGGCGACGTAGCTCGGCGCGGACGCCGTCCCCCTTGAGTTCGGCCCAGACCACCCAGCCGAGCAGCCACAGCAGGCAGGCCGCTCCGGCGACGATCAGCGTCCCGGGAAGCGAGTCGCCGCTGGGCAGGACGGGAAAGCCGAGCGCGTCGGCGACCCGGGCGTCCGCTTCGCTGATCAGCCGGATGAGGAGGATGCCGACCGCGGCGCCGAGAAGACCCGTAAAGCCCCTTCCGGCCGCCCGCCGGAACCCTCCCCGCCTCTCCTCGCCCGAGCCGTCCCGCGCCCGCCCGTCACGGTGGTCCCGTCCCGAGCGCTCTTCCCGCGGGGAGTCGAGAAGGGTTTCGACCTCGGCGCGGAGTGAGGCGGATTCCTCGGCCGAGGCGTCGCCCGCCAGGGCCAGGGCCCCGGCCAGATCACGGCGGGCCGCCTCGGGATCCCCCCGGCGGGCGTGGATCATCGCGCGCAGGAGAAGCGGTTCCGGCTCCTCGGGGTGATCGGCGATCAGCCGGGTCACGTAGGAGTGCGCCCAGAGATAGTCGCCCCTGGCGCAGAGGCGGCGGACATGATCCACGTCAGATGCCACAGATCGGATTGTGACAGCCCGCCATATCGGAGAAAAGGGCTGATCCGTACGTCGAAAAGGTGACTTCGCGGTGAACAGAGGAGCCCGGTCCGGCACGGGCGTGAGAGCGATTGTCCGGATCAACTAAAATGAAGGGGCCGCACGGTCCGCGGCCAGCCTCCACGATCACAGAGTGAGACTCCATCATGCCTTTGAACAGCCGCGATGACCTGCGGAACATCGCTATCATCGCGCACGTCGACCACGGCAAGACCACTCTCGTGGATGCCATGCTCTGGCAGTCCGGAGCGTTCCGGGCGAACCAGGATGTCGATGACCGTGTCATGGACTCCAACGACCTCGAGCGCGAGAAGGGCATCACCATTCTCGCGAAGAACACCGCGGTCAAGCACGGGGACATGACCCTCAACATCATCGACACCCCCGGCCACGCCGACTTCGGCGGTGAGGTCGAGCGCGGCCTGTCGATGGTCGACGGCGTCGTGCTGCTGGTCGACGCCTCCGAGGGGCCGTTGCCGCAGACCCGCTTCGTGCTGCGCAAGGCGTTCGCCGCCAAGATGCCGGTCATCCTGTGCATCAACAAGGTCGACCGTCCCGACGCCCGGATCAAGGAGGTCGTGGACGAGGTCTACGAGCTCTTCATGGACCTGGACGCCACCGAGGAGCAGATCGACTTCCCGATCGTCTACGCCTCGGCCAAGGCGGGCCGCGCCTCGCTGAACCGCCCCGAGGACGCGGGGATGCCGGACTCCGAGGACCTGGAGCCGCTCTTCCAGGTCATCAAGGAGACGATCCCGGCTCCGACCTACGACCCGGGCGCCCCGCTGCAGGCGCACGTCACCAACCTAGACGCCTCCTCCTACCTCGGCCGGATCGCGCTCTGCCGCGTCCACCAGGGCACCATCAAGAAGGGCCAGCAGGTCGCCTGGTGCCGTACGGACGGCAGCATCCAGCGGGTGAAGATCACCGAGCTGCTGATGACCGAGGCGCTCGAGCGCAAGCCCGCCGAGGAGGCGGGCCCCGGCGACATCATCGCGATCGCCGGCATCCCGGACATCATGATCGGCGAGACCCTGGCCGACCCCGAGGACCCGCGTCCGCTGCCGCTGATCACGGTCGACGAGCCCGCGATCTCGATGACCATCGGCACCAACACCTCGCCGCTGGTCGGCAAGATCAAGGGTTCCAAGGTCACCGCCCGCATGGTCAAGGACCGGCTCGACAAGGAGCTCATCGGCAACGTGTCGCTGCGCGTCCTGCCGACCGACCGGCCCGACGCCTGGGAGGTCCAGGGCCGTGGCGAGCTGGCGCTGGCCATCCTGGTCGAGCAGATGCGCCGTGAGGGCTACGAGCTGACCGTCGGCAAGCCGCAGGTGGTCACCAAGACCATCGACGGCAAGGTGCACGAGCCGGTCGAGCGCCTGACCGTCGACTGCCCGGAGGAGTACCTCGGTGCGGTGACGCAGCTGCTGGCCGTGCGCAAGGGCCGTATGGAGCACATGACCAACCACGGCACCGGCTGGATCCGGATGGAGTTCGTGGTTCCGGCGCGCGGCCTGATCGGCTTCCGGACCGAGTTCCTCACCGAGACTCGCGGCACCGGCCTGGTGCACCACGTCTTCGACACCTATGAGCCGTGGTTCGGCGAGCTGCGCACCCGTAACAACGGCTCGCTGGTGGCCGACCGCCCGGGCCCCGTGACTCCGTTCGCGATGCTGAACCTGCAGGAGCGCGGTGTGCTGTTCGTCCAGCCGACCACCGAGGTCTACGAGGGCATGATCGTCGGTGAGAACTCACGCTCGGACGACATGGACGTGAACATCACCAAGGAGAAGAAGCTCACCAACATGCGCTCGTCCACCAGTGACGAGACCGAGAAGGTGATCCCGCCGCGCCTGCTGTCCCTGGAGCAGGCGCTGGAGTTCATCCGCGAGGACGAGTGCGTGGAGATCACTCCGGAGAACGTGCGCATCCGCAAGGTCGTCCTGGACGCGGCGACCCGTGGCAGGAGCGCCGCCCGCGCCAAGCGCAGCAGCTGATCCCGCCCCGCTTCCGCGAGGAAGCGGATCCTCTCATAGAAAGGGCGCCGGACCTCAGGGTCCGGCGCCCTTTCGCCGTCCGGCCTCCCTGCCCTCCCCGTTCGCCTGGGCCCCTCCCCGTTTGCCCGGGAGAGCGGCGGCGGTCGTTCCCGGGGCCGCACGCCGTGCTTCCGTCTCCGCGGCTGCGCGTCGTGCTTCCCGCGCCACGTTTTCCGGTTCCCCGCGCGGGCGCCTCGATTATCGGGTTTCACGGGCTTCCAATGGGCACCGATTTCGAGTGGCCGATTTATCGGGTTTCCTTGGCCGTCGCGCGAGAACGTCGGCCGCCCACACAGAAGTGATCGGTTACCCACCTCGCGTTTTTCCCTTGAAACGTCGTCCTTTAGAGGGCGGGGGACGGAGCCGTGCCTGCTTGAGGGGCAGATATGGCCGTCCTGGAGAGCGGAATCAAGGTAGCGTGTTCGAAACGGCGCTTACGACCTCATCATCGATGAACCGCCGAAGGCTTCGGGGGCAAGGCGGTCATTTGAGGCTGCCCGCGTCCAGGAATTACCACTCAGCACATCGAAGGACAGCATCAAGAGAATGGCAGAGGAGAAATGGACCTGAGCAATCTCCCGTGGCGAAAGTCGAGTTTCAGCAGCCCCAACGGAGGCGACTGCGTCGAGGTCGCCGAACTCGCCATCGCCTCACCCCGGCCCGAGCACAAGCGGGATGCCAGCCATGCCGTACGTGACAGCAAGGACCCTTCGGGGCCCGTCCTCTACTTCACCCCCATCGAGTGGCGGGTCTTCATCGACGGCGTGAAGTCCTCCGCGTTCGACTCCGGCCTCGGACAGGCCAGAGGGACCGCCCGGCCCGAACGCCCCGGGCTCACTGAACGGTCCGAGCAGGCCGGGCGGTTCAAACCCGGCCGGAGCGGAACGGCGCCGCACGACCAGGCGGGCGCCGAGTACGCCCCATAGGCGGCGGAGTACCTCAGGCGGGTGGGCGGAGAGCCCCCGGCCCCATCGCCGGGGACTCTCCCCGCGAAAGGGGTACCGCGGCACCCCTTTCGCATTCATCGGTCAGGACGTCACCGCGCACTGTCCCCGATCCTGCTTGACGGGCCCCTCCTTGTTCGGGCGTACGTCGAAGTCGAAGATCGCCGTGGGCAGGTAGAGCGAGCAGCACGCGTTGGGGATGTCGACGACGCCGCTGATCCGGCCTTCGATGGGGGCCGAGCCAAGGAGCAGGTAGGCCTGCTCACCGGTGTAGCCCCACCTCTTGAGGTACTCGATGGCGTTGAGGCAGGCACGGCGGTAGGCCACCGTCGCGTCGAGGTAGTAGTTCGTGTTGGTGTCGTGGTCGACCGAGATGCCGATGAACGACAGGAACTCCGAGTAACGCGGCTCGACGTTGCCGGGCATAAAGAGGGGGTTGGTGCTGACGCCGTACTTCTCCATGCCTCCCTTGATGAGATCAACGTGGAAGTCGATGAAGCCTCCCATCTCGATCGCCCCGCAGAAGGTGATCTCACCGTCGCCCTGGCTGAAGTGCAGGTCGCCTCCCGAGAGCTTGGCGTCCTTCACGTGGACGGGGTAGAAGACGCGTGCCCCGCGGGTGAAGTTCTTGATGTCGTGGTTGCCGCCGTTCTCTCGCGCCGGCACGGTACGGGCTCCCTCATGGGCGATCCGGTTCGCCACGTCGCCGGTCGCCTTTCCCGCCAGAGTGTTGTCGGGCAGCGGTGGCAGGCCCAGCGCCGGGACCCGGCCGGGGTCGGTGTCGATGAGCGCCTGCTCCCGCCGGTTCCAGCTCGCGAGCAGCTCGGCCGACGGCGCCGTGCCGAACAGGCCGGGGTGGGTGATCCCGGCGTACCTGATGCCGGGGAGGTGGCGTGACGTCGCGTATATGCCGTTGAAGTCCCAGATGGCCTTGTAGGCGTCGGGGAAGTAGTCGGTCAGGAAGCCGCCACCGTTCACCTTGGCGAATATGCCGGTGTAGCCCCATCCCTGTCCCGGTGCGTCGCCGGTCTCCTGGGGGACCGGGCCGAGGTCCAGGATGTCGACCACCAGGAGGTCGCCGGGTTCGGCGCCTTCCACTCCGATGGGACCGCTCAGCATGTGCGCGAGGGACAGGTCCACGTCCCGCACGTCGTTGGCCGAATCATTGTTGTGCAACTGGGCGTCGGTCCATTCGCGGCACTCGACGCGGAACACGTCTCCTGGACGCACCATGGCGGCCACGGGTATGTCCGGGTGCCATCGGTTGTGACCCGGTACCTGTTGATCACGCATTGACCTTGACTGGTCCACAGTGAAAACGACTTTCGGCATGACAGCTCCTTCTCATGGACACGTGCGTGATGACCGGATATCCGCAGACCTCATCACCTCCTCCCCCCGGTTCCTCTCATGACCGCGGGCCGATGGACCGGCCGGGTCAGCCGGGTCGCCTGACCCACCGGGCGACCGGCGGTCCTAGTGCGCCGTGATCGTTTCGCCGCCCGCGGGACCGGCCCGGGTGGGAACCGCGCCCCGCTTCCTCGTCAGCGCCCACAGCGCGCCGAAGACCACCACACCGAACACGGCGAGCACCGTGGCGACGACGTTCTGGTTCCAGCGTTGCCAGTAGCCGGTGAGCAGGAGGAAGGCCGGGATGGCCGCGGTGACCCATCCCTCGATCGCCGCCACCCAGCCCGTGTAGGTGGCCAGATGCTCGTGTTTGAGTCCCAGCAGCAGGAAGAACAGCAGCCACAGGAACGACCAGTAGAGCCAGATGACGCCGAAGGGCTTGTCGTTGAGAATCTTGAAGTTGGCGAACGAGTAGCCGAGCGCCATGATGGCCACGAACAGCGAGAAGTAGCCGATCCCCGTGCCGTCGAACCCGCCGAGCAGGCCGATGCCGACGTAGAGGTAGGTGAAGCCGAACAGGAAGATCCCAGAGGCGCCGAGGATCGTCTTCGCGTCGTTGTTCGCGGTGATGATCAGCACGGTAGGCGTGATCACCTGTAGCGCCCCGACGAAGAGGTTGAAAATGGCCGCCGCCCGTGCATCGACCTTCTTCAGCAACATCAGCCCGTTGATGAAAAGCACCGCACCGACGTAAAGCAGTCCGACGTTTCCCATCGGTGACACACCCCCTAGTGTCCGTGACGGGCCATTCCCGGGTGAGCCTCGCGTCTGCGCACGCCGCACGACGGCGCGGGCCACGCCCCGGCCACGCACGTCATGGGCCGCGACCGGATCCGCTCAGGCCAAGCACCGGATGCCACGGCCCCGGACCCACACGAACGTGTTGTCTAGTGTTGTTCTGGCGAGTTCCGTTCTCTTCTGTCTGTGCTGTTTCGTTGCTCACGCGCTCGCATCCCGGGGCATGCTCACGCGCTCATCGGGTTCACGCGTTCACAGCCGGGGCAGGCGTGCCAGTGCCGGGTGAGGCGGCGGCGAGGGACGCCGCCCGCGGGGCACCCCGGAGACGACCTCGGGCGCGTCCCGGCTCCGCTCCTCACGGGCGAAGGCGCCGGACAGGGCCGGGGGCACCCAGGAAAGGTTCGGCGGGGAGAAGACGCGACGGGCATCGCGCTCACATGTGACGCAGCCACGCGCCAGTGGTGCGGTCCCCATCGGAAGTTGGACATCAAAGCATCCACAATCCGGGCAGACATACTCATACGTTGCCATGGGCGCCTCCCCCACGCATCCAAGGGCGGGAAACCCTTCCCCGAACCTCGGCTGACGGCGTCGCGGATCCATGAAGGCCCGGATCCACGTTTCCGGACTATCCGAAATCTGGCCGACCTGTCAAGGCCCGAGTCAGGGGCGCCGTACGGCCTACACCGCGAAACACGGGGCAGCCGGGCAGAGGAGCCGCGGGCCGTAAACGAACCGAGACCGAGGGGATACCGAGTGGATAAGGAGCCCCGAGCAAGCCGTCTCCGGACGCCCCACCCCGGGAACGCCGAGCTCAGTCGGTCGGCAGGTGGACGGTGAGCCACTCGACGAGCGGGGTGAGGTCACGCCAGACGACGCGCACCCGGTCGAGAACCTCGGGGGTGTGCACCCACACCTCGGGCTCGAGGCGGCGGCCCGCGTGCAGGGACCTGTGGCGGAGCAGGTCGAGGCGGGGGTGGTCGTCGGGGACGCCTCTCGGCCGCGTCTTGAGGCGGTCACCCTCGACCGTGTAGCCCGCCGCGCGCGCCTCGGCCACGATCCGCTCCAGCGGCACGCCGCTGATCTCCTCGTCGACCGCCTGGCGGTAGCGGGCGAGCTGCCCGCCCTGCGCGGAGTAGAGGCCCGCGCCGACATGGAGCCCGGCGGCGTCGAGCTGAACGTAGTAACCGATGGCCTCACCGGTCGGGACGTACGCACCCTGGTGCGTCTTATAAGGCGACTTGTCCTTGGAGAAGCGGACGTCGCGGTTGGGGCGGAACAGGTGCACCCGCCCGAACTCCGCCTCCAGCTCCTCGCCCAGCGCGGCCATCGGAGCCTTCACCATGTCCTCGTAGACCCGCTTGTTGCGGGTCCAGTAGGTCTTGGAGTTGTCCGCCTCGAGGCCCTCGTAGAACACGAATGCCTCATCGGGAAAGCCGCTGAAACCCATGCCGCCCATCGTGCCACCCACCGCCGACAATCACGGAATCTCCGAGGACGCGATCCCCCTCTTGCCGTCGCCCAGGCTGGTGTACCCCCTGCCGGGGACCAGGCGGCCAACGCCGTACAGCTCGGAGAGCGTCACGAACGCATACCCCTGCTGGGCGAACCGGTCCAGGATGGCGGGGACGGCGTCGATCGTGGTGGCGTGGATGTCGTGCATGAGCACGATGGATCCCGGAGTGGCCTGGGTCGCGCGCTGGGTGACCAGCGAGGTGTTGCGGTCGCGCCAGTCCAGGGTGTCGACGTTCCACAGGATCTGGGCGAGCCCCTCACGGGCGGCCGCGGCGGCGACCCGTTTGTTGGTCGCCCCGTACGGCGGGCGCATCATCGTCATCTTGATCCCGGCCAGCCGCCTGACGATCTTCTGGGTGCTGGTCAGCTCGTATCTGAGCGCCTTCTCCGAAAGCTGGGCGAGCGGCAGGTGGTTCCAGGTGTGGTTGCCGACCTCGTGCCCCTCGGTGACCATCCTGCGGAGGTTCTCCCCCCGGTCCTCGGCCACCATCCGGCCCAGCACGAAGAAGGTGGCCCTGGCCTGGTGCCCGGCGAGGATGTCGAGCAGCCTCCCGGTGAGCTCTCCCGGCCCGTCGTCGAAGGTCAGCGCAACGCATCTGATCCGCGCGCAGTCGATCCCGCGCCGCCTCGGCGGCTTCGGGAAGCTGTTGTCCGGCCACTGCGGCTGAATCCCGGTCAGCTTCTCGGCCAGCTTCTCCGGGTCGAACGGCGGCGTCTCCTCGGGGGCGGGCGTGACGGGCGCGGACTCGACCTCGGCGCTCAGCACGGCGACAGGGGGGTCGCAGCCCGCGACCCCCAGCAGGAACACCATGGCAGGAAAGATCCACAGCCGCACACTCGCCCCCGAGAGCCGGGCGGGGGCTACGGATAGTCTCCGGCCACGTCCCCCCGCAGAGTCCTGGCTAGTTCGTCCCACCAGGATGGGACATCTGCCTGTAGTTCCGCGTAGCGACGCGCCACCCGAATGGCGCATCCTTCCGGATCCGTGCCCAGATGGCGGCGTTTCACCTGTCCCTCCTGCCACCGATAGAAACCATCCCTGAAGCGGACGACCAGCCCGATCCACACCGACAGGGTGCCGTCGCCAACCTCGTAGACGCCGGTGATCCCGAGCCCGACCAGCCCGGCACGGAGCCTGTCTATGGCCTCCCCCGTCGCGACGGGCTCGCTCACCCCCCACCTCCCCAGTGAGAAGAGGAATCACACGGCCGGGGGGCACACCCGTTGGCCGGCGGGCTCACCGCACCGGCAGGGGACAGCGAAAGCGACATAGTGTAATGATGCGACTCCACGGCGTCTCCTGACACCTGTTCACCACTATTGGTCAGGCGTCCCTCGAGGTTCCGTCACCACCATCGTGAACCGGAGCGGACTCTCCCCCAGGTTGGCGTACCTGTGCGGCCGGTCGGCGGAGAACACGACGGCGCCGTCGACGCCGACGACGTGGCTTCTGCCGTACACCGAGAGGGTGAGCTCCCCCTCGATCACGGTCAGCATCTCCCTGGTGCCCGGCGGATGGGCGTCGCCGTCGTGGTGGTCGCCGGGGGCCAGGCGCCAGTCCCACAGCTCCAGGATCGACGGCGCGTCGGTGCCGACCAGCAACCGGGCCGAACTGGCCTTCCCGTGCGGGAACGTGACGACGTCCGCAGCCTGGACCACCCGCACCACGGGGGTGTCGGAAACCTCGACCATCCGCGCGACCGTCACGCCGAGCGCGTCAGCGATGCGGGTGAGCGTGTTGATGCTGGGATTGGTCCGCCCCTGCTCGACCTGGACGAGCATGCCGCGGCTCACCCCGGAGCGCGCGGCCAGCTCGTCGAGCGTCATCTGCCGGTGCGCCCGCTGGGCTCGCACGTTGTTCGCGACCGCCGCGGTGATCGTCTCGGGATCCATGAGTCCAGTGTAATGACCGTGATTTGCAGTATTTTGTACCTTATATATTGTACTAATAGTGCAACTCATTGATCCGAGGTGAAGAATGATCGCTGTGGTGCTGGCCACGCTCTGCGCGGTGGTCTACGGCACGGCCGACTTCTTCGGCGGCCTGGCCACTCGCCGGTCACGCGTGCTGGCGGTGGTGGTGCTCTCCCAGCTCGCCGGGCTGGCCCTGGTGGCCGGGCTGCTGCCCTTCCTGCCCGGCACCCCGACGGCGGAGACGCTCGCCTGGGGCACGGCGGCAGGGATCTCGGGCGCCGCCGGACTCGTGCTGTTCTACCGGGCGCTGGCCACCGGCGTGATGTCCGTCGTCGCCCCGACGACCGCAACCACCTCCGCCGCACTGCCCGTGCTGTTCGGCCTGGCGACCGGGGAACGGCCGGAGCCGACGGCGCTCCTCGGCGTGGCTCTCGCGCTGGTCGCGGTGCTACTGGTGAGCCGCGACACCTCCCCCGCCGCCGCGGGACGGGGTTACGGGCCACTCCTCACCTCGCTCGCCGCGGGCGCGGGGTTCGGCGGCTTCTTCGTTCTGCTCGCACAGGCTCCCGACGGCTCCGGGATGTGGCCGCTGTTCGGCGCGCGACTGTCCTCGATCACCCTCATCGCCCTGCTGGCCCTCGCGACCCGCCGCACCCTGCGGCCGGGGACGGGCGCGCTGCGGATCATCGTGACGGCGGGAGCCCTCGACATGACGGCCAACGTGCTGTTCATGCTCGCCCAGCAGCGCGGCATGCTGAGCCTGGTCGGCGTCCTGGTCTCCCTCTACCCGGCGAGCACCCTGGTGCTGGCCAGATACGTCCTGAAGGAGCGGCTCAACGCCGTGCAGGTCGCGGGGATCGGCGTCACCCTCGCGGCGGTCGCGCTGATAGCCGCGAGCTGAGCCGGCGTCCGCGGGCCCCGCCCACCAGCGCCCACCAGCGCCCATCAGTGCCCGCCAGTGCTCATCAGTGCCCGCCAGTGCCCACCACAGCCCACCGCGTCCCCGGGCCCGCGCCCGGGGAGAGAACTCAGGCGGCCTGACGCTGCTCGGGCAGTCTGAGGGCGCCCTCCTCGCGGGCGTAGTCCTCCAGCATGGCCCTGAGCTGGCGGCGGCCACGGTGCAGGCGGGACATCACGGTGCCAATGGGCGTGCCCATGCGCTCGGCGATCTCCTTGTAGGCGAAGCCCTCGACGTCGGCCAGGTAGACGGCGACCCGGAAGTCCTCGGGCAGGGCGCGCAGGGCGTTCATCACGGCGCTGTCCGGCAGCTGCTCCAGCGCCTCGGTCTCGGCGGACTTGAGCCCGGAGGACATGTGGGACTCGGCGGCGGCGAGCTGCCAGTCCTCGATCTCCTCGGTCGCCGAGAGCTTGGGCGAGCGCTGCTTCTTGCGGTAGTCGTTGATGAAGTTGTTGGTGAGGATCCGGTGCAGCCACGCCTTGAGGTTGGTGCCCTCCCGGAACTGGTGGTAGGAGGTGAACGCCTTGGCCACCGTCTCCTGTACGAGATCCTCGGCATCAGCGGAGTTGCGGGTCAAACGCATCGCGGACGCGTAGAGCTGGTTGGTAACCGGCACGACATCGCGCTCGAACCAGTCCTGGCGCTGCTCTTCGGTCATCGTGATCACGTGTTCTTCCCCCTTGTGCTGATTCCCCCCGCTACCGTCCGACACAGGCACGACACACCCTTTCCGACGGCTTGTTGCATGCTCCCAGGCAGCTTGTAAGCGGGCCGTTAAGAGCTGTTCTGCCTGGTCAGGAGGGTGATCGGTGGCTGCTTCGAGGGCGGCTACGACACGCCCTACAGCCGGACAAGTCTCATTATCGTAACATCCTCCTCCAGGTATGACAGAAGTTGTGTCCATCATCACATAACCCCAGCTCGCGATACGTTTGAGCCCATGGAATACGTGGACAGGCATGACCCTTATACCCGCTCCTGGGTGGCCGAGGCCATCCGCCGAGTCGAGGCCGACGCCCATCGAAGCTGCGACACCCATCTCCACGTCTTCCCGCTTCCCGCCTCCTGGGGGGTAAACCTCTACCTGAAGGACGAGTCCGTCCACCCAACCGGTTCACTCAAGCATCGGCTGGCACGTTCCCTTTTCCTGTACGGCCTGGCCAACGGCTGGATCGGCCCCTCGACCACGGTCGTCGAGGCGTCGAGCGGCTCGACGGCGGTGAGTGAGGCCTACTTCGCCAGACTGGTCGGCGTGCCGTTCATCGCGGTGATGCCCGCCTCGACCTCTCCCGAGAAGATCGCACTGATCGAGTTCTACGGCGGCAGCTGTCACCTCGTGCGCGACCCTGGAACGATCTACGAGGAGTCGCACCGGCTCGCGGCCGAGGCCGGCGGCCACTTCATGGACCAGTTCACCTACGCCGAACGGGCCACCGACTGGCGCGGCAACAACAACATCGCCGAGAGCGTCTTCCAGCAGATGGAGATGGAGCCCTACCCGGAGCCCTCCTGGATCGTGGTCGGCGCGGGGACCGGCGGCACCTCCTCGACCATCGGCCGCTACATCCGCTACCGGCGGCACCAGACCCGGCTGGCCGTGGTCGATCCCGAGGGGTCCGCCTTCTACCCCTCCTGGCGCACCGGCGACGCCGCGACCACCGCCCCCGGCTCACGCATCGAGGGCATCGGCCGTCCCCGGGTCGAGCCGTCCTTCATGCCCACCGTGATCGACCGGATGATCCAGGTTCCGGACGCCAGGTCCATCGCGGCCATGCGCTGGGTCCGCGAGGTCACGGGCCGCGACGTCGGCGGCTCGACCGGCACCAACGTGGCGGCGGCCGTACAGATCCTGCGCGAGATGCGCGAGGCGGGCGAGCAGGGCAGCGTCGTCACCCTGATCTGCGACGGCGGCGAGCGTTACCGCTGCACCTACGGCGACGACACCTGGCTGGCCGAGAGCGGCCTGGACATCGTCCCCCACCTGGAGGAGCTGAGGTCCTTCCTGGCCGAACCCTGAGCGGATCCCGGACGGACGGCCGGACCTCCCGGACGGCCTGAGAGGCTCCGCCTGTCTCACGGGCCCGCCTGTCTCGCGGGCCCGCGACCACCAACACCGTGACGCCGGGGGCGACCTCAACGATCAGGTCGATCAGTTGTCCCAGCCGCTCTGGGGCACCCTC
>NZ_JBFBCE010000064.1:0-54073 GCF_040689595.1 Streptosporangium sp. NPDC051023
GACCATGCGGGTGCTCACGTGCGCTTCTCCTGCTCGTACTGGGCTTCGTCTTCTTCGGTCATCTCGGCTTCGGCGGGGTTCGCCGGGTCTCGAGGGATGGGCCACGCCTCCGGCTCGTCGGCCTGTGCGGCGAGGTGGGCGGACATGGTGTCTTCGGTGTCCACGTGCTCGGCTACCGCGTCACCACCAGGGGTGGGGCACTCCGAGGGGGACGACGCAGGCCCCAGCTCCAGCACGGTGATTTCCGTGTCCGCGTACGCCTGGATCGGCTCGATCCACCCCATGCGGTCCACGCCCCGCGCGTGCAGGGCCAGACAGCAGGAGTCCGAGCAGGGGGCCGGGTCGACCAGCAGCCGGAGAGGCTGCGTGAGCAGCCCGTTCGGGAGGCAGATGCGGACCTTGTCGCCGTGGTGGGCCTGGTTGAACGTCGTCACAGCTCACCGCCCATGTAGCGGGCGTACACACGGTGCTCGCCGCCCACAGTGCGGGCTGCGGCCTCGAATTCGCCGTGCATGGCCAGTGTGCCGATCACGCCTTGGCGGATCCGCCACGCGGTTTGTGATGCGAGCGCCTGATCCGGACAGGTCGTGACGATCGCCCACTCCCTGCGCCGCCGTTTAAGCCCCGCGGCGACACCAGCCCAGTCCACCTTGGGACCCAACGTGTAGGTGCGCAGGACCGGCGGAGGAGCCTCCCAACGGAGCTCGAGCGGCCTGACCAGCATCACTCCTCACCCCCCGGAGTGGGAGAGGACTGCTCAGCCTTGACGGCCCACTTGGCGTTGTCCGGGTACCGCTCCCGCCACTTCGGCGGGACCGTCCCCTGATGCCACAGGTCCCGAGTGGTGACGGTGCGGCCGTCGAAGAACTCGATGTCGTGGCGGCGGCCACCGAACCCACGGAACGAGTCGGCGCCGTCGCCAATCAGGTAGTGCTCGCCATCCACGACGACCCGCCGCTCCGGGTCCGCCTTATCCACAGCGCTGCCAGGACCCCAGAACGAGTCCCGATCGTCCGTGGACTCCTGGACGGTCAGAGCCAGGGCGTAGACCTTGTTCGAGCCGTCCAGCTGTTCGACCTCGTAGGACGTCCGCACCGTGTTGGTGCCGCTGCTGTCCTCAGTGAACTCAGCAACGGTCCGCGTGGTGTTGGAGGTCTCCTTCGGCAGCCCAGCGATGATGGCGAGGGCCCCACCCCACAGGGCGGACTCGACGGGCGACTGCTTGCTCATGCCGACACCTCGAGCTCAGCGGAGGACAGAGAGACGGCCTCGACCCGGTGGCTGACAGCGGTCCACCGCTGCTTGCCGTGGTGGTCGATGCGCTGGTACTGGACGTAGACCACGCCGCAGGAGGCGAGCGCCCGTGCCGCGGCGGGCCACGCCTTCCGGTCCAGCTGGTGGTGGCCGTTGCGGACGCCGGCCAGGGAGCCGTACCAGCACGGCACCGCACCCCACCCAATGACGTCCCGGTCGCCTGGGATGACCGCGTACCACGGCACCTCGAGCAGCGGCAGCGCGTACTCCTGTACCTCAGCCTGGTGGTGAACGCGCACCACCGAGCCCGCAGGGACGTAGACGATGGCGACCTCAGTAGCGGTCGGACGGGCCTCGACCAGGGCGCCGGTCACAGTCATGGTGGTCACAGCGCCACCGCCTGACCGGCCGCAGCCTGCGCGACGAGGGCGAGCCGGTACTCCCCGGCCTGCGCCTGCACCGGGTCGCCAGCGTCCAGCGCCATGCAGGAGGTGTAGGACCACACCTCGCGCCTGCCGCACTCCAGCGCCTCAGCGCGGGTAGGCGGGTTGAGGTGGGTCACCATCATCTGCGAGTCGTCGGCGCGGGTCACCCAGTCGCCCACCAGCAGGTCCGCAGCGGTGCGGATGATGAGAGACGGCTGCTCGACAGCGGGGGCGGTCACTTCTCGCCCCCGTCCTGTGCGGCCTGGCGGGCCTGCTCGACGGCGAGGTCGTCGACGGCCGTGATGGCCCCGGCGAGGTGGTCGCGGCCCGCGGCGAAGGCGAGCCCGGCCTCGGATGCGCCGTCGACGAGGCGTCCCCACGGCTGGTCGTCGAGGGTCGCTCCGGCCGGAGCCTCCGCGTCCGCCTGGAGGCTGACGCCGAATGCGATGTCGAACAGGTGCTGGCCGGCCTGCTGCAGGAGACCGAGCACCTCGCGCCGGTCGGCGGCGGCGATGGGCAAGCTGACCAGCCGAGCGGTCTGGGCGACGATCTCCTGCGCAGTGGCGATGGCCGGGGCGGGGGGCGTGGTGGTCTGGCGGTCGAGGTAGGCCGCCAGGCCGAAGTCGGGGATGATGGTGGTCAAGACGTCACGTCCTCTCGGTAGAGGTGCGGGGGTCGAGCGGGGCCTGGCCGGGCAGTGGCTGGGCCCTGCGGCATGTCAGGAGGTGGCGTACCGTCCGCCAGGCTTGGCCCTGAGGGGTGTCACACCGCTGGCGGCGGCCCGGGGCGTCGGCTTCTGCTGCCGGGAGGCGCGAGTCGGCTGGCTAGGCGGCACGGCGAACGGCTGCGAAGTGGCCGGCGAGCCGCCGCGGGCGTGGTGGGCGATAGCGCCCGCGATCTGGGCGTCCGTCCAGCGGAGCTTTCCGCCGATGTAGGTCGCCTCGACCTCGCCGGAGGCGGCGAGGCGGTCGAAGAGGCTCTCGGTGAGCCCTCCCCCGGCGCGCCCGGCGGCCTGCTTGCTGGTGTAGAGCCGGTAGGCGGGGGTGTCGGTCACTTGGCCATCAGCTCCTTGACCTCGCAGTCCAGCGCGCCTGCGAGGCCATGGAGGACTCTGACGCCGGCGGACGCTTTGCCGGTCTCGATCTTGGACATGTGGCTCGGTGAAATACCGGCGAGTTCGGCGAGTTCCGCCTGCTCAAAGCCCTTGAGCAGGCGGTGCTTGCGTACGGCGGCGGGGTTCTGAGCCAGGGGGCGCCGCCGTGTGCGTATCGTCTGCATGTAGAGGAAAGTAGAGCAAAGTAGAGCGTTACGCAAGGCGTGCAGATGGATTTTCATCTACACCATTGGAGTGACTTGCAGTCGATGCCACAGTTAGGCCACGCTGTGCCTGTAATCCACTGGACTTTCCTCGACTTCAGCGAAGGGGACGACAGGCCATGGCGAGGGCCCTGCCGCCACCTACACCAACCCCACCTGCCCCCACTCCCGAGGGGGCGCTAATCAGGCGAGTTCGCGAGAGCCTGCGCCCGCGGCTGTCAATCCCGGCCGCGGCCAAGCTGGCCGAGGTCTCCGAGGCCACGTGGGGGAACATCGAGAGGGGCTACCGCACCACCAAGGGCGGCCAAGACCCCACCCCCGTAGTGGGAACCAGCGCAACGGTCGCCCACATGGCCTATGCGGTCGGCATCACCCCGGCCGACCTGGAGAGGGTTGGGCGCGCAGACGCGGCCGCCGTCCTGACGGAGATGCAGGGCCCCACCCCAGAGGTAGAGTCGCTCGAGCTCGACCGTGGGCGTGTGTGGTTTACCGTGCCGCCCGGGCTCTCAGACGAAGACCGTGAGGCCATTCGGCGGTGGGCGGAGGAGATGGCGGAACGAATCCACCGCGGGCAACCTGGCGATAGCAGATAGTTAGGCTTACCTAAAAGAGCATATTCTTGTCACCTTTTGTGACAGGTGTTATTAATGCCCTGTTCCCGAAGGCGTCACTTTCGGCACGGATTGCATGGTTTGGTCACCGAGGGCCATCCTATCCCTCTGACATGCGCCGCATCACATGGCACAAGGCACCAAGGAAAGAGCAGCACCATGCACCCCGGCCAGGACAACGCTGTCCGATTCCACGCCGTTTCTCGCTCAGAAATTCCTGGTCACAGGGGTCTCGCCGTCAGTGTCCTCCACGACGAAGGGGCCGACTGGTTCCTCGATGAGGACAAGGTCGACGGGCGCATCCTCGACCACCTCGGGACGCACGGATCGGAGGCAAGCGGCCTGCTTGTTCCCCGTAGTGGGCCGCACCCCGGCCGATGGGGGCAACTGATCATCGGACGCGAAGACATCTCGGTCGACGAGATGAAGGGCTGGAACATGACCGACATCGGTCTCTATTTCCCCGTCCCACGCGGCCTGATCACGGAACACTTGGCAGCCGAGATCAGCGCCATCGGCACCGATCAGCTGCGGCACTTCGAGCCCAAACGGATATAGGAGGATGTGATGCCCTATGTCGAAGAACGCAAGAATTCATGGCGAGTTCGATGGAAAAAGGCAGATGGCACGTACACCGGGGGCACAACCGTCAACCTGGAGACCGGCGAAAAGTTCACCAGCGAGGAGGAGGCGCACCAGTACGGCCGGGATCAGGAGACACTGATCCGTCTCGGTCTGCGCCAGCAGAAGCAGGGGACGATCACCTTCGGAGCGTGGGCGGGCATCTGGTATAGCGGCCTGGCCCTAGAGCCCACCACCATGACCAAGTACCGCACGATGCTGCAGGGGCACCTGCTGCCGGCCTTCGAGCACCGCCCCCTGGACGACCTGAAACCGGAAGAGATGAACCCCTGGGAGCGCTCGATCGTTCGCGCCGGGTATGCCCCTCGCACTGCACAGGACGCCAGAGATCAGATGATCACGATTTTGAACGCGGCGGTCCCCCGATACCTGGACCACAACCCGGCCTCGAGGCGGCGGGGCACTGGGCGCAAGGGCCTGAAGCGGATCGAGCGGGCCCGGCGTCGGCGGGCGGTGTGGGCCTCCCCCGGCGAGGCCATAGCGATCGCTGAGCGAGCCGCGCTCCTGGCCGAGAACGACGACGTGTTCCTGCTGCTGATCACCGTCGCGTTCACTGGGCTGCGCTGGGCAGAGGCGATCGGGCTGGAGCCCGATATGCTGCTGCCCGACGGACGGCTCGACATCCGCCAGAAGCTCTATGAGCTCAAGGGGTTCTACATCAACCACCCCAAGGACGGGAGCCTGCGGATCATCCACCTGCCGCCGTTCCTCCTGGAGCTGCTGCGCGAGGCCGCCGGACGAGCGCGCCGATGCACCTGCACCGGCCGCCGCGAGAACCTACCACCGGTGGACGGCGAGGAGTTCGTCGAGTGGTGTGCCGGGCGCCGGTACCTGTTCCTCACCCCCGCCAGCGCCCACTACCAGCGGGGCAATTTCGGAACGCACATCATGCGTCCGGCCGCTGACGGCGTCTACCCCGGGCGGACAGGGGCCCGGGCGCGGCCGCCGCGGCCGGTGCTGGCCGACGTCGCCTCCTACGGGCCGCCGCCGAGGCCCGGGCGGCGGGGCCACGCTGAGGCGGGCCACTACACCTACCCAGGACGGCCTGTGTACTGGCCCTGGCCGTACGCCGAGTGCGGACAGGAGTTCGTGCCTCCATCGGGCCGTGGGCGCCCTGCGTGGCCTACGTGGCCGCTGGAGGAGCAGCCGCACCTGGTGAGCTGGCGGCCCATCCGGGAAAGCCTGACAGTTCACGGGCTGCGTCACGGACACCAGACCTGGATGGATGACGGCGGCATCAAGGAGGCCCTGAAGAAGGACCGGATGGGACATGAGGATCAGGGCGACATGTCCGAGCTCTACGGGCATGTCGCGCCGCAGATGGTGACCGATCTGCTGAACCTGCTGCAGGCGCTGTGGCACAGCGGGGTCGGCGAGCGCTACCGAGCCCATCCGCGCTCGGCGGTGCCGGCGCTGGACGCGGCGCTGCGGGCCAGCAGGCGCCGGGCGAAGGTAACGATCTTGTTCTCCCAAAAATCTCCCACGGGCGCCGCCGGGCAGAAAAAAACCCGCCGGTTGGTGTCAACCGACGGGCTCTGACCTGCGTCACATCTGTGTGGGCGATACTGGGATCGAACCAGTGACCTCTTCGGTGTGAACGAAGCGCTCTCCCGCTGAGCTAATCGCCCGCCCTGTCCGGCTCCTCGCGGTGCCGACGTGGAAAACCATACAGCAATCCGGGAGCGCTGGCGAAGCGGCGCCGGGGAGGAAATGATCTTGAGGCGCGACACGGACGAGAACCAAAGGTCCGGGGATGCGTCCAGCAGGGGGCTACGGTGTCATAGCATCATCCTGATCCGTAGAAGCACCGTACGACCCAGGCTCGACCTCTATCGCCCGAGACGCCCCCAGGGGGGAGTCGACGGTGACCAAAACGATACGCAAAACCCTTGCAAATATGGCCCTGTTGGTGATGTTTAGCCAGGTAGACGCCCAAATGTCGCGCTGTGATGTGTGTTACAGAAGGGCCCGGAGGCGGAATCTTTCCTACAGGTTTCTTCGTTCCGCGTCATAGCTCGGGACGAAGAGAGTCCGCCAGAGCAGTGAAAGCCCCGCAGAGGGGACCGACGACGAAAAAGGTTTGGCTGACGATGAACAGCTCCACCGTCTCTGCCGAGCTGGGCCTTCGGCTTGTGGTCCCCGACCGTACCACCGTCCCCCTGCTCGCCGGACTCAGCTACACGGCCGATGATCCCTACGCGATCAGAATGGCCTTCCATGTGGGGAACGACGAGCCGGTCGAGTGGATCTTCGCCCGCGAGTTGCTGACTGTCGGCATCGTGCGGCGAGTCGGTGACGGAGACGTCCAGGTGTGGCCCGCGCGCGCCGACGGCGAGCGCACGCTGCACATCAGTCTCACGTCGCCGTTCGGGCAGGCCCTGTTCGAGGTGCCCCTGGCACCGCTCACAGAGTTCCTGCACAGGACATACGAACTGGTCCCCGCCGGTCGCGAGACCGACTTCATGGACCTCGACGCCGAGCTCAGCAACATGCTCTGGAGTTCCTGACTCCGCGCCTACTCCGCGAGGAGTTCCCGCATCCGGGCGATCTCCACGCCCTGCCCGGAGACGACGTCCTTGGCGGTGGCCAGCATGGTCCTGTCCGCGCCCTCTCTGAGCTGCCGCCCGGCCATCCGGACCGCCGCCTCATGGTGGACGATCATCAGGTTCAGGAAGAGCTCGTCGAAGGTCGCGCCCCTGGCGGCCCTAAGCCGGCTCATCTGGTCCGGCGTGACCGCGTGGTCGTCATGGACGCCATGATTGCCGTGGGCGGGCGGGACCCTGCCCACCGACCTCAGCCATGACGTCATCGCCGCGATCTCGGGGCGCTGCGCGGCGGTGATCCGCTCGGCGAGCCGCAGCAGCGCCCGCGACGATGATCGGACCGGGACCAGCGCGGCCATCTCAAGCGCCTGCCGGTGGTGCGGGATCATGCCCTCGGCGAACCGCACGTCGGCCGCCGTCACACGAGCCTCCGACTCGCCGAGCCGCTCTCCCGGCGCCGCCGTACGGCCCGCGTCCCCCGGACCACCGGGGATGATCACCGGTGCGCCCGTCCCTGCAACCAGCGGGGCCCGTCCATCGGTCGAAGGCGCGGCGCAGCCGGAGAGGACCGTCGCCGCGGCGATTATCACAACAACCCCATACAGGGCGGGCATCCTTCGCACACCTTCAATAATGGGGCAAGGAACCTTTCCGAAATTGGGGGCTCAGTGCGATCGATTCCGGCTTTCGGCCTGGCGGTGCTACTTCTGGCGGCCGGATGCGGTGCCGATCCCGGACCGCCTCTCCCCCGGGCCGCCCTCTCCACGCCCTCGGACGTGAGGACCACGGGAGACGCCCTGCACAGCGCCAACATCACACACCTGGCGAACGTCCCCCCGGGAGCGCCGCTCAACGGGCCTCAGTCGTGGGGCACCGACCTGGCCTTCCAGGGCGACAACGCGTTCGTCGGCAACTTCGACGGCTTCACGGTGCTCGACATCTCCAACCCGGCCAAGCCCTCCGTGGTCAGCCGGGTACTGTGCCCAGGCGAGCAGAACGACGTCTCGGTGAGCGGGAACCTGCTGTTCCTGTCCGTCGACACCCCTCGCGGCGGCCCGGAGTGCGGGAGTGTCCCGAGAGAGGAGGGCCAGGGCACGGGCTGGGAGGGCATCCGGATCTTCGACATCACCGACAAGGCCCATCCCACGTTCGTCTCCGCGGTCGGCACGGAGTGCGGCTCTCACACCCACACCCTCGTCCCCGGGCGGGACAAGGGCACGCTCTACCTCTACGTCTCCTCCGCGGGCCCCGTGCCGGAAGAACCAACCTGCCCGGCTCCGCACGACAACTTCTCCGTGGTCGAGGTGCCCACGGAGAACCCCGCGGCGGCCAGGGTGGTCTCGCGGCCGGTGCTGTCGGCCGAGGGGGGCCGCGAGGGCGGCTGCCACGACATCACGGTCTATCCCGAGAAGGAGCTGGCGGCCGCGGCCTGTTTCGGTGACGGGATCCTGCTGGACATCTCCGACCGGGTGAACCCCACGGTGATCCAGCACGTGCGCGACGAGGAGAACTTCTCGATCTGGCACTCGGCCACGTTCAACAACGCCGCGACCAAGGTCGTCTTCAGCGACGAGCTCGGCGGCGGCATGAGCGCGACGTGCGACTCGGGCACTCCGAGGACTCAAGGGGCGGACGCCGTCTACGACCTGGGTGAGGACCGCAGGCTCACACTTCGCGGCTACTTCAAGATTCCGAGGGAACAGGAGCCCGAAGAGAACTGCGTCGCGCACAACGGGGCGCTGCTGCCGGTCCCCGGCAGGGACATCATGGTCCAGTCGTGGTACCAGGGCGGGGTCTCTGTCTGGGACTTCACCGACGCGGCCAGCCCGAAAGAGATCGGCTTCTTCGAGCGCGGGCCGGTCGACGCAGCTGCGGGTTCGTGGTCGGCCTACTACTACAACGGCCACATCTACTCGAGTGACATCACCAGGGGCCTGGACGTGCTGAGGATCGACGACCCGCTGACCGATCCGGCCAAGAAGGTCAGGATGAAGGTGCTGAACGCCCAGAGCCAGGTCTCCTACCAGGAGTGACACGACCCGCGGCGGGCCCCGTCACGGGGCCCGCCGCGCAAGGCGGCTGCGGATCTCCGTCACAGGCCGGCCGTCACGGGTCGATGTCGGCCGCACTCCGCTCCGCGAAGATCTGCATCGCCTTGGCGGTGATCGGACCCGGCGCGGCCGGAAGAACGGTCTGGTCGACCGCCCGGATCGGCTGGATGTCACGGGTCGTCGAGGTCAGGAACGCCTCCTCCGCCTCGTAGAGGGCCGAGAGCGGGACGTCCTCCTCCGAGCCTCCGCACCATTCCAGGGTGAGCGCCCTGGTGACCCCGGCCAGGCAGCCGGAGGCGAGCGTGGGGGTGACGAGACGCCCGTCGCGGACGACGAAGACGTTGCTTCCGGTGCCCTCGCACAGGTTGCCCGCCACGTTCCCGAAGATCGCCTCGCCGCCGCCCCTGGCCTTGGCGTAGAAGAGCGCCATGGCGTTGTCGCCGTACGAGGTCGTCTTGACCCCGGCGAGCACGCCGCGCTCGTTGCGGGGCCACGGCACGACGGTGACGTCCGCGGTCGCGGGGAACGGCGACTGCTCGGCGACGATCACGATGGCCGTGCCCCCCTCGGGACCCCGGTCCGAGCCCAGCGGGCCGGGACCGCTGGTGTAGGTGACGCGGATCCGGCCGAGCGGCCACGGGGGCGCCTCCGCCAGGCAGGCTCGCACGCCCTCGGCGATCGCGTCGACGTCGGGCTCCGGCAGACCCATGCGCTCGGCCGAGACCCGGAGCCTGTCGAGGTGGCGGGTGAGCGCGAAGGGGGCGCCCTTGACGAACTTGACGGTCTCGAACACGCCGTCGCCGACCAGCAGGCCGTGGTCGAACACCGAGACGGTCGCCTGTTCAGACGGTATGAGCTGCCCGTTGACCCACACAGGGACGTTCATCGTGTTCCTCCTGAGACTGCTGGATCTGATGTGGAAGCGAGCGCTATGAGCCGGGAGGCCTTCAACTCGGTCTCACTCCACTCTCCGCGCGGATCGCTGCCCCAGGTTATGCCCGCGCCGGTGCCAAAGTGGATCTCTTCGGCGGAAAGCCAGAAAGTGCGGATCCCCACGGCCAGCGAGGCCTGGCCCCGATCGGCGTTCACCCAGCCGACGGCTCCGCAGTACGGCCCGCGCGGCTCGGGTTCGATCTCGCTGATGACGCGCAGGGCGGAGGCCTTGGGCGCGCCGGTCACCGACCCCGGGGGAAAGGTCGCGGAGAACAGCTCGGGCCAGCCGGCCCCGGGCTCGAGCCTGGCCCTGACCGTGGAGACCAGGTGGACCAGGCCCGGATGCTCCTCGACCTCGCACAGCGCGGGCACGCTCACCGAGCCGACCGCAGCCACTCGGCCCAGGTCGTTGCGGACCAGATCCACGATCATCACGTTCTCCGCGTAGTCCTTCTCCAGCAGGTCCTCCGCGGTGACTCCGGTTCCCTTGATCGGCCTGGACTCGATCACGTCGCCGTCCCTGGACAGGTAGAGCTCCGGGGAGGCGGAGACGACGCTCAGTCCGGGCAGGCTCACCGTGGCGGCGTAGGGGGCCGGGTTGCCCTCCGCCAGCCGTACGGCCAGCGCCAGCGGATCGAGATCTCCGGGCAGTGGCGCGGTCAGCACCCGGCACAGGTTGGCCTGGTACACCTCGCCCCGCTCGATGTGGCCGCGGATGCGGCGCACACCGTCCTCGTAGGCGGCCCGGTCCAGCGAACTGCGCCATGAGGAGGGATGTGGCCCGCGCCAGGGAGCGCGCGGCGCGGGCAGCGGCGCGGGCCTGACGTCGTCGAACCTGGCGCATGTGACCTTGCCCTCGTAGTCGACGACCACGGCCCACCATCCCTGACCGTCCAGGGCGGCCAGGTCGGTGGTGACGTCACGGAGTCGCGTGGCCAGTTTGCCCCCTACATGAGCAAATGAGTGGTTCACCCCACTATTGTCTCGCCGCCCCGGCCAGGAACCGCACCAGCGCGCGGGCCGCGGGCAGGGCCGTCGGCGGGGTGGTACGCGGCAGGGCCGCGTAGACGGTCCTGCGCGGAGCGAGGTCGCCCAGGGAGCGCAGGACGAGGTCACCGGGCACCGCCTGCACGGCGATGGCGGGGACCAGCGTGACGCCGAGCCCGGCGGCGACGAAGCCGAACTTGCCGGTCCACTCGGCGATCCTGAGCTTGGCGCGGGGGCTGAACCCGGCCCTGGCGCAGGCCGTGTCAAGCATGGTCGTCCCTCCCGGCGGGGGCGCCTCGATCCAGGTCTCCTCCCGCAGCTCGCGTAGGTCGACCTCACCCCTCCCCGCCAGTGGATGGTCGTGGGGCAGCGCGATCAGCAGCTCGTCCTCGACCAGCTCAACGGTCTCGACCTCCTCCTCGTACGGCAGGCCCGACGGATAGTCGCTGATCACGGCGACGTCGAGAGCCCCCTCGCGCATCCGGCGCAGCAGGCCACCGCTGGGCCCCTCGGTCATGGTGAATCCGACGCCGGGGAACTCCCCCCGAAAGGCCCGCAGGGCATGGGGAACCAGCGCGACGTTCGCGGTCGCGAAGGCGCCGAGGCGAAGCCGTCCGCCATGGCCGCCGTGGATGCCGGCCAGCTCCTCCTCGGCCATGGCCAGCCGGTTCAGCACGGCCCGCGCGTGCAGGCTGAGCGCCTCACCGGCGGGCGTGAGCCGTACGCCGCGGGGAAGCCGCTCGAACAGCGGGCCGCCCGCCCGCTGCTCCAGGGAGGCGATGCGCCGGGAGACCGCGGACTGGGTGTAGTTGAGCAGGGCCGCGGCCCCGGTGAACGACCCGGTCCTGGCGACGGCCTCCAGCAGGCGCAGTGAGTCGGTGTCGAACACATTCCTCCTTCGCATGGAATACATGAAATCTAGTCGTTGGTGGAATGCCTGCCGCCCTCATAGCGTGACGGGCATGATTTCCTTTCTTGGCCTGGGACGCATGGGCGCCCCGATGGCGCGACGGCTTGTAACGGCGGGGCACAAGGTCACGGTCTGGAACCGCACCCCCTGCGTGATCGAGGGAGCCGCGACCGCGTCCTCCGTCGCGGAGGCCGTGGCGGAGGCGGATCTTGTGATCACGATGCTCAGCGACCCCGCGGCGGTGAAGCGGGTGCTCTCGGACGCGGCCCCGGGGCTGCGGCGGGAAGCACTGGTCGTCGAGATGTCCACGATCGGGCCCGAGGCGGTCGCCGAGGTCCGTGACCGGCTCCCGGCCCAGGTCGGGCTGGTCGACGCGCCGGTGCTCGGCAGCGTCGGGCCCGCGGCGGACGGAACGTTGACGGTGCTGGCCGGTGGGCTGCCCGGGGACCTGGCGCGCTGCCGTGCGGTGCTGGAGGTCTTCGGGCAGGTGCGGGAGGTCGGCGGCCCGGGCGCGGGGGCGGCGATGAAGCTGGCGGTGATGAGCGCGCTCGTCCCCGCCCAGGTGCTGCTCGCGGAGACCCTCGCCTCCGCCGGGGCGACCGGTGTGGACACCGGGGCGCTGCTGGACGTGCTCGGCGAGACCCCGCTCGGATCCCTCGTCGAGCGGGTCCGCCCCGCCATCGAGCACGGGCCGCCGGAGACGCGCTACGCCCTCGGGCTCGCGGCCAAGGACCTGTTGCTCGCCTCGCACGGGACCCAGACACTCGCGGCGGCGGCCAGGGACAGGCTGACAGAAGCGGTCTCCGCCGGGCTCGGCGGGCAAGACCTGACGGCCGTCTTCGGGTACGCGGGGACCGCGGGCCGTACCGGGGTGCGGAAGCTGAACCCGACCTCGGTCCCCGCGACCAACGGGTACTACTCCCATGCGGCCAGAACCGGGAACCTGCTGTTCGTCTCCGGGCAGGTCGCCCTGGATGCGGAGGGCCGGGTGGTCGGCGAGGGGGACATGACGTGCCAGTCGGAGTATGTGATGGAACTGCTGGCACGCATCCTCGCCGACCAGGGCTGCTCGTTCGACGACGTGACCCACATCCGGACGTTCCTCACCGACATGTCGCTGCTGCGGGAGTACGGGGATGTCCGGGGGCGCTACTTCACCGGAGAGCCCCCGGCCAGCACGACCGTCGAGGTGTCGCGGCTGTTCACGCCGGGGCTGCTGATCGAGATCGAGGTGGTCGCGGCTATTCCAGCGGCCCCGTGACGGGCTCGACGGCGGCGACGATCGCGTTGCCCTCGACGAGCCTGACCACCGCCTCGATCTCGGGGGCGAGGAAGCGGTCGGGGCCAGGACCGGCGACCACCTGACGCAGTGCGGCGACAACGGCCCCGGTCGCGGGGGCGGGCCGGTGTGGCGCGCGCAGATCGAGCGCCCTGGCCGCGGTCAGGATCTCCACCGCCAGTACCCGAGTCAGGCCGTCGACCGAGCGGCGCAGCTTGCGCGCAGCGGACCAGCCCATGGAGACATGGTCCTCCTGCATCGCGGAGCTCGGGATGGAGTCGACGCTGGCGGGCACCGCCAGACGCTTGAGCTCGGAGACGACCGCGGCCTGGGTGTACTGGGCGATCATGTGCCCGGAGTCGACACCGGGGTCGTCGGCGAGGAAGGGGGGCAGGCCGTGGCTGCGGGCCACGTCGAGCATGCGGTCGGTACGGCGCTCGGAGATGCTCGCCACATCGGCGACCGCGATGGCGAGGAAGTCGAGCACGTAGCCGACGGGGGCGCCGTGGAAGTTGCCGTTCGACTCGACCCGGCCGTCGGCCAGGACCACCGGGTTGTCGATCGCGGAGGCCAGCTCGCGCGCGGCGACGGTCGCGGCGTGCGCGAGGGTGTCGCGGGCGGCCCCCGCGACCTGCGGGGCGCAGCGCAGCGAGTAGGCGTCCTGGACGCGGGTACAGGTGCCATCCCGGTGGGACTCCATGATCCCGGAGTCCTTGAGCAGTGCCCTGAGGTTGGCGGCACTGGCCGCCTGGCCGGGGTGGGGGCGCAGCGCCTGCAGGTCTGCGGCGAAGACGCGGTCGGTGCCGAGCAGCGCCTCGACGCTCATGGCCGCGGCGACGTCGGCCGTCCTGAACAGGCGGCCGAGGTCGTCCATGGCCAGGATGAGCATGCCCAGCATGCCGTCCGTGCCGTTGATCAGCGCCAGGCCCTCCTTGGCCGCCAGCTCGACGGGCTCGATGCCCGCCTGCTTGAGCGCCTCTGCGGCGTCGACCAGGTCACCGGAGGCGTCGCGGACGACACCCTCGCCCATGATCGTGAGAGCCACGTGGGAGAGCGGGGCGAGGTCTCCCGAACAGCCCAGGCTGCCGTACTCGTGCACCACCGGAGTGATCGACGCGTTGAGCAGGCTCTGGAGCACCTTGGCCGTCTTGGGGCGCACACCGGTGTGACCGGTCGCCAGGGTGTGCAGGCGCAGCAACATCAGCGCCCTGACGACCTCGGTCTCCACCTCTGGGCCCGATCCGGCGGCGTGGGAGCGGACCAGCGAGCGCTGCAGCTGGGCGCGGAGCGCGGGGGCGATGTGCCGGGTGGCCAGTGCGCCGAACCCGGTCGAGACACCGTAGGCGGGGGTCGGGCTCTCCGCGAGCTCGTCCACGCGGGTCCTGGCCGCGGCCATGGCGGCCACGGCGTCGTCGGTGAGACGCACCTCGGCGCCGTGCCGGGCCACGCTGATGACCTCGTCGAAGCTCAACGGCTCCGGCCCGACGTTCACGACCGGTTTGTCGCGCATGGTGTCACTCTTTCGCGTTCAGCTGCATACAGGTAACTAGTGCATGCGATGTTAGCCCCTTACATAGGGTTATGTAACTAGTGCATGCAATGTTGGCTCCTTACATTCGAGGATCGCCACCACTCCCTCCCTGCCCGACTCCGTGACCTCGACCACCCGGCGCACCGCCCCCTTCCGATACCACCCCCGGTCCATGAGGGCGGAGGTCAGAGCGGCGCCGAGGGCTCCCCCCAGATGTGACCGGCGTTCGGTCCAGTCGAGACAGGCGGGGGCGAACCTGCGCCGCGCGCTCCTGGCGGCGTCCACGTCCACCCCGAGTCTTCCGAGCCCGGCCCTCCCCTCCGCCGTCACCTCGAAGGCCTCCTCGCCGACGAGGTATTCGGCGGCGAGGAGCGCGCGGAGCAGTTCAACGCCCGCGCGTCCGGCCAGGTGGTCGTAGCAGGTCCGCGCCTCCTCGAGCAGCCGCGCCTGGCGGGACTGGCGCAGGGAACGTATCTCGGGACGGCCGCCGACCCTGGCCAGGACCTCGAGCACCTCGGCCACCTCGGGACCGGCCAGCCGGTAGTAGCGGTGCCTGCCCTGGGAGACCACGGTGACCATCCCGCCGTCCAGGAGCCTGGTCAGGTGGGCGCTGGCGGTCGCGGGGCTCACCCCCGCGAGCCCGGCCAGCTCCCCCGCCGCCAGCGCGCGGCCGTCCAGCAGCGCTGTCAGCATGGCGGCCCTGGTGGGATCGGCGATGAGCGCGGCGACAGGAGCGATGGCGGCGTCGGCCGCGACATGTTCGGCAACCATATTCCGACGTTAACCCAGACACCTTTCGCCCAACGTCGAAGCGTCCTGGCGGACACTGTGGGGACGCCTCGGGGACGCTGTGGGGACGCTGTGGGGACGCCGCCACAGGCGCAGAGAACTCCGTACGGCCACGCGGCCAGGAGCCGACCCACCGCCGCGAGAGCCGGATTCGCCGCCTCCGGCCCGCCGGGAATGCACCGGCCCGACGGCCCGGATCCCCTGCCCCGCCGACGAGGACGCATGCTCCGGTTTGGGTAGTCGGCGAGTATTCGCTAGAGTTCTATCCGTGAGACCGGGTCGGCCCGGAAACACACGCGGAAGTGGCTCAGTGGTAGAGCATCACCTTGCCAAGGTGAGGGTCGCGGGTTCGAATCCCGTCTTCCGCTCGAAGGGGCTGCGGCCCCCACTCGGTGGAGTGGCCGAGAGGCGAGGCAACGGCCTGCAAAGCCGTGTACACGGGTTCAAATCCCGTCTCCACCTCTTGTCTTCGGCGAGGACGATTAGCTCAGCGGGAGAGCGCTTCCCTGACACGGAAGAGGTCACAGGTTCAATCCCTGTATCGTCCACCATCTCATGATCCCCCCAGGTCACCGACCTGGGGGGATCACTGTTTCCGCGCCGTCCGCGCGTGCTGCTCGGTGAGGCGGTCCCGAGAGTCGACGGGCTTTCCCTCCAGCCCGGTGAGGCGTCCTCCGAGTCCCGCGTGCCCTTCCCGCGGCGCGGCGAGGCGGTTGCCGGGGACGCCGGGCGTCAGGCTCGAGGGTGTGTGCAACTGCCTTCCCAGCCAGGGCAGGACCTGGGGGATCTCACGGTTCCACGTGTTGAAGTTGTGGCCACCGCTCGGCAGGATCATTGACGCGGCCCGCATGGGCTCCCTGACCATTCCGAGGAACCTGCGGGTTTCCGCGTAGTCGCTCTCGCCCTGCTGGCTGCTGGTGACCAGCACGGAGACGGGCGGGACCGGCAGGTTGCCGAGCCGCCACATCAGGTCGTTCTCGCTCTGCAGCTTCGCGCTACCACCGAACAGGTCGCCCGTGGTCATGTCGACGGCCGAGCGGAAGTAGCCGGACAGGGACACCGCGGCGGAGAAGGACTCCGGGTGGCGCATGGACAGCTTCAGCGCGCAGTAACCGCCGGTGGATCCGCCGAAGACACCCCAGCTCTGCGCGTCGAGGCCGACCCGGTATGAGGCGGCCATGGCCAGCCGCACGTCCTTGGTGAAGTACGTTTCCACCTGGGGACCGCCGGGAACGTCCATGCATTCGGTGTCCCGGGGCGGGACAACGGTCGGGCGCATCAGCACCATGACCGTGGGAGGCATCTGCTTCGCCTCGACCGCCCTGGACTCCGTGGCCGGGAGGTTCAGCCTGGTGATCAGGTTTCTCGCGTCTCCCGGATAGCCGGTCAGGGCGAGGATCACCGGAAAGCGTCGTTCGGCATACTTCTTTTCGAAGTACTGGCGCGGCAGGTAGACGTACGCGGAGGAGGTGATCCTGGACTCGCCCCCCGGGATGACCACCTCCTCCAGCTTGCCTGCCGTACCGGGAGGTAGGGACACCTTCCCCTCCACGGTCACCCCCCGCCCCGGGTGCCCGACCGCGGCGGGCTTGTCGTCGCTGACGACGATGGGCGACGTGCCGCCGCCATCGGTGCCGAGCAGGTCGCTCCAGGAACCGTAGAACCCGAAGTAGGCGTTCACCACCAGGCCCAGCGCGACCAGCGTGAGAACCTGGTTGCCGACAAGTACCCCGATCCGGCCGAGCACGGACCGCCAGGTCCGCCCGCTCAGCAGCGGCCACGCCCAGATCGACCCGGCGAGGGCCGCGAGAGCGAGAAGACCGGAAAGAAGCTGCAGTTCGACAGCCGTGAGTCCCATGCCGCCCCTCATCCGGTTTCCGAGTCCTTCTGGATCTACAGATCCAACTTACTCAAGCGAGGTAAGGGCACAGTTAATGTTGCGTTGGCCGGGCTTGCACGAGGCGATAGCCATCACCGTTTAATGTCCTCTCATGAGGGATCGTCCACCTATCTCCCGCCCTTGGGTGCCCGCCGCCGCGGGCTACGCGTCCTTGACGATCGGAATCCTGGACATCGCCAAGGCGGTCTTCCCCCCGTTCAGGGGAACCCGAGTGAGCGAGATCGCGGGTTTTCTGCCGGGAACGATCACCTCGATCGCCCAGGCGGCGTCGCTCGTCATGGGCATCCTGCTCGTCATGATCGCGCACGGGCTCAAGCGCAGGAAGGTGCGGGCATGGCGGGCCGTGATCCTGCTGCTGCCGCTGAGCGCCCTCATCGAGCTCATCCACATGCGCAGGCCCGTCAGCGCCGCGATCAGCATGCTGGTCTTCGCGGTGCTCCTGATCAACCGCCGCGAGTTCCACGCCCTCTCCGATCCCAGAACCCGCTGGCGAGCGCTGTGGAACTTCCTGCTCCTGCTCGTCCTGGACGTCGCCATCGGCTGGGTGGTGGTCAACGCCCACCCACACACCATCGTCGGGGATCCCAGTCTCAGCGACCGGCTCCAGCACGTACTGCTGGGGCTCGTCGGCCTGGAGGGCCCGGTCGTCTACTCCTCGGAGAGAACCGCCGACCTGGTCTACTTCTCCCTCACCGGACTCGGGCTGCTCACCGCGGTGACGACCCTCTACCTGGCGTTGCGTCCCGAGAAGCCGGTCGCCGAGCTGAGCCCCGAGCAGGAGGAGACCGTACGGGCCATGCTCACCCGGCACGGCGCCCGTGACTCGCTCGGCTACTTCGCGCTGCGCCGCGACAAGAGCGTGATCTTCTCTCCCACGGGCAAGGCGGCGATCGCCTACCGCGTGGTCGCCGGGGTCATGCTGGCCAGCGGTGACCCGGTCGGCGACATCGAGGCGTGGCCGGGTGCGATCAGGCGGTTCCTGGAGGAGGCGAGACGGCACGCCTGGGTACCCGCCGTAATCGGATGCAGCGAGACAGGGGGCGAGGTCTGGACGAGGGAGGGCGGCCTGTCCGCTCTGGAGATCGGCGACGAGGCCGTCGTCGAGGTCGCGGGCTTCACCCTCCAGGGCAGGGCCATGCGCAACGTCCGGCAGATGGTGAACCGTACGGAACGCACGGGCTACACCTGCCGGGTACGGCGGGTCGGGGACCTCACGGAGAAGGAGAAGGAGCTGATCCGGCACGCCGCGGACTCGTGGCGTGGCACGGAGACGGAGCGGGGCTTCTCCATGGCGCTCGGCCGCTTCGGCGACCCGGCTGACGGCGGCTGCGTGGTCGTCACCGCGCACAAGGCCCCCGAGGAGGGTACGGCGCCGCCCGGCGAGGACATCCGGGCCGTCCTGCACTTCGTCCCGTGGGGGGAGGACGGCATCTCCCTGGACCTGATGCGCCGTGACCGCGACGCCGATCCCGGGCTCAACGAACTACTGATCGTCAAAGCCCTGCAGGCGGCCCCCGACCTCGGCGTGAACAGGGTCTCGCTCAACTTCGCGATGTTCCGCGCGGTGCTGGCCAGAGGCGAGCGGCTGGGCGCGGGCCCGGTACTGCGAGCCTGGCACGCCGTCCTGGTCTTCCTCTCCCGGTGGTTCCAGATCGAGTCGCTGTACAGGTTCAACGCGAAGTTCCATCCCGTGTGGATCCCCCGGTTCGTGGTCTACCCCGCGGCCCGCGACCTGCCTCGCATCGGCATATCGGCCCTCCAGGCGGAGGCCTTCATCAACGTCGCCCTTCCCGGGATCCCGTTCCGCCGCAAGCCCCGTCCCCGCCCGGGCCCGGACGTCTCCGGAGAGCGGGCCCCGCTGCCGCACTGAGGCCCGCTCGGCGCCCTCGACGACCGCCGCGAACCGAGTGATCAGCCGGTTTGCGGGGTAGGGGACGCGCTGGCACAAAGGGGACTTTCATGACCGACCACACCAGGACACCTGGCGATCTGGGCCGCCGGATCGCCCAACGGCGCGAGTCTCTCGGCCTGTCCCGGGAGCAGTTGGCCGGACGGGCCAGAATCGACTCCGGCTATCTCGGCTATCTGGAGGAGAACGCCGCCTCTCCCAGCGCGGGAACCGTGGATCGGCTGGCCGCCGCGCTCGAGACCAGCAGCGAGGAACTGCTCGGCGCCGCCGTTGAGCCGTCCCCGGAACACAGCCGCGTCCCCGCGCCCCCGCGGCTGGAGAAACTGGACGCCGACGAGTGCGTGCGCCTGGTCTCACCCGGCGGTGTCGGCCGGGTGGCCTTTGACAGTCCCACAGGGCCGCTGATCCTGCCGGTCAACTACGTGATGCACGACGGAGCCGTACTGCTGCGCACCGCGTTCGGCGGTCCGCTGGACAGGAACCTGCGCACCGGCGTCGAAGGCGTCGATTTCAAGGTCGCCTTCGAGGTCGATCACATCGACGAGGCGAGACGGCAGGGCTGGAGCGTGCTCATCCGGGGCGCCGCCCACCACATCTCCTCCGAGCGCGAACGAGCGGCCGTGACGACCGTGGACGTCGACCCGTGGGCGGGAGGTGAGCGGGAGCTCTACATCCGGATCACCCCCGTCGAAATCAGCGGGCGGCGCATTCATCGCACGTGACGAAAAAACCCTCCGCGAGGTCGTCTCCGTCTCAGACCCTCTCCTCTCTTTCGGTGAGCCCGGCTCTTTCGGTGAGCCCGGCCTCCGAGGCGAGGAGCCCGGCCTGCGTCCGGTTGGAGAAACCGAGTTTCACCAGCATCCGGGAGACGTAGCTCTTGATCGTGGCCTCGGACAGATAGAGCCTGCGGGCGATCGCCGCGTTGGACAGGCCCTCGCCGAGACAGGTCAGCACCTCGACCTCCCGGTCACTGAGGTATTCGATCCGGGCGAGGGCTCGCTCCCTGACCGCGTCACGCCCGGCGGAGGCGGTGAGCAGGCGCCGTGTGGCGGCCGGGGAGAGCACGGTATGCCCGTCCGCGGCCACCCGCACCAGCCCGATCAGATCCTCGGGCGGGGTGTCCTTGAGCAGGAATCCGGCCGCACCCAGGTTCATGGCCCGCAGCACGTAACCGTCGCGATCGAAGGTCGTCAGCACCACCACCTTCGGTGGTGAGGGGAAGCCCGCGATGTGCTCGATCGCCGCCAGCCCGTCGACCCCGGGCATGTGCAGGTCCATCAGCACGACGTGGGGCCGGTGCCGAACGACGGCCTCGACCGCCTCGGCTCCGTCGTAGGCCTCGGCGACCACTGTCAGGTCGTCGGCCGCGGACAGGATGGTCCGCAGCTGGGCGCAGACCATCCGCTCGTCGTCGACGATGAGCACCCGGATCACGAGGACGCCCGTGCCCGGCTCTTGCTCCTGCTGGCGAAGCCGGACACGCCCCTGCCTCCCGGGGAGTCTCCCGCGCCCTCCCGCAGGGGCTCCCGCCCCGTGCTCTCCCCAGGGGACAACGGCAGTGACACCGTCACCTCGAACCCTCCTTCACCCGATGACTCCGCCGTGAACGAGCCGTGGACCAGCTCGACGCGCTGGCGCAGGCCGGACAGACCGGTGCCGCCCTCTCCCAGACTGATCGGGCCCACCCCCTCGGGTGCGCCGTTGCGCACGCTGACGCGGAGCAGCCCGCCGGTGTAGCCGACCCTCACGGCCACCCGCGCCCCAGGGGCGTGCTTGTGCACGTTGGTCAGCGCCTCCTGGACGACCCGGTAGGCCGTCCTGGCGATGACGGGCGGCGTGGCGAGCGGTTCGCCGTCGGTGCGGAGCTCGATCTCGATCCCCGCCGCCCGTGACTCGGAGACCAGGCCCGACAGGTCCAGCACGACGGGTTCCGCGGTGCGGGCCGAACCGAAGGTCTTCTCGGAACGCAGCACGCCAACCAGGTCGCGCAGCTCCTCCAGAGCCTGGCAGCCGACCTGCCGCAACTCCTCGGCCGCCTCGCGGACGGCCTCGTCACGGGCGACGGTGCGCAGCGCGCCCGCGCGCAGCACCATGAGGCTGACCCGGTGGGTGATGACGTCGTGCATCTCCCCCGCGAGCCTGGCCCGCTCCTCGGACCTGGCCTGCTCCGCCATGAGCTCCTGCTCCCGCTCCGCCCGCTCGGCTCTGTCGGCCAGAGCCTGTAACAGCCTCTGCCTGGAGGCGCGCCACATGCCGAACAGCGCGGGGGCGATGCCCACGAGCGAGGTGGTCACGGCGCTCAGCAGGATGTCCCACAGCGACCCCGGACGGGTCCACGGCCGGGCGAAGAGCAGCGACAGGAAGATGACGGCGCTCCAGTCACGGCCACGTCCTCTGCCGTGGACCGCGGCCGCGTAGGTGGCGAAGGGGGTCGCGAGCGGCACCGTGAAGGCGCACAGCACGGCGCACAGCATCACCACGGCGATGGGCGCGCGTCGCCTGGCCACGAGGGCCAGACCGGTGACGAGCTGCGCCGCGCCCGCGATCCATGCGGCCCGTGATACCGGCGACTGGGCCGGATGCGAGGCCGCCTCGGCGAAGAACGCCGAAGCGCCCAGCCCGCCGATGACGACCGCGGACGTCACATCGGCCAGGGTCGCACGGGATGGCTGCCAGCTCACCCGGTCACGGTATCCAGCGCCCCGTGCCCCAACCAATGCCAGGCGAAGACTGTCGACCAAAGACTACAGCTGTGCAACTTTCGTTGATTCAATCCGCAACCTTGGCCGGTATCGCGGGCAGGGACGGCCCCCGAACGCTGTACGGGATGACAATTCCCGAGGGGGACCTCCGTTGAATGTTCTTACCCGGATAAGCCTCGCCAACAGGGCGTTGGTGGCACTTCTGGCGATCGCGGTGCTCATATTCGGAGCGATCGCCGCGATATCCCTGAAGCAGGAGCTACTTCCGCCGTTCTCCGTGCCGACGGCGAGCGTGACGGCGGTCTACCCCGGTGCCGCGCCACAGATCGTCGAGCGCAATGTCACCGAGAAGATTGAGGAGGCCGTCACGGGAGGGGCGGGTCAGGAGAAGGTCACGTCGTTCTCCAGTGACGGCCTGGCGGGCATCTCCATCGAATACGAGTACGGCACCGATCTGGACCGGGCGATCCAGGATCTGCAGCAGCGGATCGGCCGGATACAGCCGCAGCTGCCACCCCGCGTGGTTCCGCAGATCACGCCGGGGATGTCCAACGATTTCCCCGTCCTCTTCCTGGCGGCGGCGGGTGACGACGAGCGCGTGCTAGGCCGGAGACTCGCCGAGATCGTGCCCCACGAGCTCGGCGGCATCGACGGGGTGAGCCAGGTGCTGGTCAGCGGCGAGCGACGCCAGTCCGTCGAGGTCCGCCTCGACCAGAACAGGCTGCGCAGGCATGGGCTGACCGCCGAGGCGGTCGCCGCCGCTCTCGGCTCCAGCGGGTCCGTCGTGCCCGCGGGCACCCTCACCGCGAACGGCGAGTCGCTCGCCCTGCAGATCGGTGAGAGCTTCGGCTCCCTCGCCGACGTGCGCGATCTCTACCTGGCTCCGAAGGTCACCGTCGGCGACGTCGCCGACGTCCGCGTCGTCGAGGAGAGCCCCGAGTCGCTGACCCGCACCGACGGTAGGCCCAGCCTGAGCGTGACCGTCATGGCCAAGCCGACGGGAAACACCGTGGCGATCGCGAAGGAGGTGAAGAAGCGGCTGCCCGCCCTTACCCGGTCTCTCGGCGGCACGACCACGCTGACCGTCTCCTTCGACCAGTCGGAGTTCATCCAGGAGTCCATCGGCGACCTGACCACCGAGGGTCTGCTCGGGCTCGGCTTCGCCGCCCTGGTCATCCTGGTCTTCCTCTTCTCGGTCCGTTCGACCGTCGTGACGCTGCTGTCGATCCCCCTGTCGCTGGTGGTCGCGCTCATCGGCCTGTGGGCCAACGGCTTCACGATCAACATGCTGACGCTCGGCGCCCTGACCATCGCCGTCGGCCGGGTCGTCGACGACTCCATCGTGGTCATCGAGAACATCAAACGGCATCTGGGCTACGGCGAGGCCAAGCTCACCGCGGTCACGACGGGCACCGGCGAGGTGGCGGGAGCGGTCACCGCCTCCACACTCACCACGGTCGCGGTGTTCCTGCCCATCGCCTTCACCGGCGGGATCACCGGTGCGCTGTTCTCGACCTTCGCCCTGACCATCACCATCGCGCTGCTGGCGTCACTGCTGGTGTCGCTGACGGTGATCCCGGTGCTCGCCTACTGGTTCCTCAAGCCGGCCAAGGGCGGGGTGACCCGTGAGGCCGCGGAGGCCAAGGAGCGCAACGGTGTGCTCCAGCGCGTCTATGTCCCCGTCGTGCGCTTCGCCGTACGGCGCCGCTGGGTGACCCTCCTGGGCGCCTTCGCGATCCTCGTGGTGACCGTGGGCATGGGGGCCCAGATCAGGACCGACTTCCTGGGCAGCTCCGGGCAGAACACCTTCCAGGTGCGTCAGGAGCTGACCGCGGGGACGAGCCTGCGGACGGCCGACGAGGCGGCCCGCACCGTGGAGGAGACGGTCAAGAAGCTGCCCGGCCTCACCTCGTACCAGGTCAGCGTCGGCCCCGACAACAGTGAGGCGGGCGGGGCCCGCAACGTTGCGACCTTCTCCATCACCGCGAAGGCCGGCACGGACATGAAGGCCCTCAGAGAGACCGCACGGGCCAGGGTCACCAAGCTGACCGCGTCCGACCCGAAGCTCGGCAAGGTGACCGTCCTCGGCGACCAGGGCGGCCTGGGCGCCACCGACCTCGCGGTCACCGTCTCCGCCGCCGATGACGCCTCGCTGGCGCGCTCGGCGGATCTGGTCAGCGAGGCCGTGCGGCAGACGCAGGGCGCGTCGGAGGTCAAGGCTGGCATCGCGGGCACCTCCCGGCAGATCGCCGTGCGCATCGACGGCAAGGCGGCTGTCGCGCGCGGGCTCACCGAAAGCCAGGTCACCCGGGCCGTGGCCATGGTCACCCAGGGCGAGCAGGTCGCCAAGGTCACCCTGGACGGCACGGAACGCGACATGTCCCTGCACGTCGACGCCAGGGCGGACGACGTGGCCGCGCTGCGGGACCTGCGGATCCCCACCCCTGACGGGCGGACCGTGAAGCTCGACGACGTGGCCACGATCGAGACGGTGACGGCGCCCACCCGGCTGACACGGATCGACGGGGAACGCGCAACCACGGTGAGCGCCAAGTTCTCCGGCCAGGATCTCGGCGCGGCGACCGCCGCCCTCAAAAAGCGCCTTGACGCGCTGAAGCTGCCCTCGGGGGCCACGGCCGAGATCGGCGGGGTCAGCGAGCAGCAGGCCAGCTCGTTCAACAGCTTGTTCGTGGCCCTCGGCGCGGCGATCCTGATCGTCTACCTGATCATGGTGGCGACGTTCCGGAGCCTGGCGCACCCGCTCATGCTGCTGATCTCGATCCCGTTCGCGGCGACCGGCGGCCTCGGCCTGCTGGTCACGACCGGGACCCCGCTGGGGCTGCCCAGCCTGATCGGCATGCTGATGCTGGTCGGCATCGTGGTGACCAACGCGATCGTGCTGCTCGACCTGGTCCGCCAGTACCGCGAGAGCGGCATGAGCGCCCGCGAGGCGGTTGTGGAGGGTGGCAGGCACCGGGTCCGGCCGGTCGTCATGACCGCGGTCGCGACCATCTGCGCGCTCATGCCCATGGCCACGGGCCTGACAGGCGACGGAGGCTTCCTTTCCAGGCCCCTGGCTGTGATCGTCATCGGCGGCCTGAGCAGCTCGACACTCCTCACCCTGATCCTGCTGCCGACCCTCTACACGATCGTCGAGGACATCAAAGATCGTTTCCGACGTCCCCGTCGTTCCTCGCCCGCTCCTGTCTCCCCACGGGAGCCCGTCCATACGGGGTGATTCCGAAAAACCCCGGCAGGCTGGGCACCGGGCGCGGCATCCACACCGCCCCGGCGCCCAGCCCCTCGGCACGCGTACCTCCGGGTATCCGGCCGCCTCAGCCCTGACCGCCTCGGGGCTCGAACACCTCGACGCCCCGCAGCCTGCGGAACCGCCTCCCCGCTCCCCGGTTGACACCTCACCGCCCGGGCCTCGCGTCAGTGCCGGTCCGCGAGGTCCGTCGGCCCCGAGACCGCGAGGACTCCGGGGCGGGCGTCATCAGGCCAGGCGGACGAGCCGGGTCTCGTAGGCGAAGACCACGGCCTGCACCCGGTCGCGCAGTTCCAGCTTGAGCAGGATCCGGCTCACGTGCGTCTTCACGGTTGGCTCGGCCAGTCGCATCGCAGCGGCGATCTCGGCGTTCGACAGGCCGCGGGCCACCTGGATGAGCACTTCCCGCTCGCGGGCGCTGAGCCGCCGCAGCCGCTCGTCCTCCTCGGGACCGCCGCCGCTGAGAAGCTGGTGCGCGAAGTTCTCCAGCAGGCGGCGGGTGATCCGTGGGGAGACCACGGCGTCGCCCGCGGCAACGCTCCTGATCGCCCCGAACAGTTCCTCGGGCCGGGTGTTCTTGAGGAGGAAGCCGGACGCTCCGGCCTTCAGCCCGGCGAAGGCGTACTCGTCGAGGTCGAAGGTGGTCAGAATGAGCACCCGGGTCTGCGGGGATTCTCTGATGATCCGGCGGGTCGCCTCGATCCCTCCGGTGCCGGGCATGCGCACGTCCATCAGCACGACGTCGGGGCGCAGCCGCCGCGCCAGCTGCACGGCCTCGGCACCGTCCCCGGCCTCGCCGACCACCTCCATGTCGGGCTGGACGTCCAGGACCGTGCTGAACGCCATGCGGAGCAGCGACTCGTCATCGGCGAGCAGCACGCGGATCGTCACGCGGCGCCGTCCCCGGACGCACCGAGGTCGAGCCTGGCCGAGACTCGCCAGCCGCCGCCCGGGAACGGGCCCGCCTCGAGGGTCCCGCCGTACGCCGCCACGCGCTCGCGCATGCCCGCGATCCCGTGCCCGGAACGTGGGCCGCGAGACCGCGCGATCTGGCTGTCGTGGGCGGCACCGACGGTGGCTCGCGAGGTTCGGCCGTCATCGGTGACGTCCATCGTGACGGCCTCCCGGGACAGACGTACCCGGACCTCGGCTCGGGTGCCGGACGGGGCATGCTTGAGCGTGTTGGTCAAGGCTTCCTGTACCAGGCGATAGACCGTGAGTTGCGCGGCGGCGGGGATCGGGGCGGGGTCGCCTTCCACGTCCAGGCGGGTGGGCAGCCCGGCGTCGCCCATCTGGTCGGCCAGGGACTTCAGCTGGGCGATGCCGGGCATCGGGTGTAGCAGCGCGTCCGGTTCGTCGGCCCGCAGTACACCGAGGGAGCGCCGCATGTCGGTGAGGGCCTGCCGCCCGGTGCCGGAGATCTGTTGCATGGCGGCGGTCGCCTTCTCTGGTGCGCGGTGCCGGACGTAGACCGCGCTGTCGGCGAGCGCGACCATGACGGACAGGTTGTGGGTGACGATGTCGTGCACGTCGCGGGCGATCCTGGCGCGTTCCTCGGAGATCGCGAGTTGCGCCCGCTGGTCGCGTTCGCGCTGCAGATGCGCGGCACGCTCCTTCAGCGAGGCGAGGTAGGCGCGTCTGGTGCGCATGTTCATGCCGGCGACGGCGGTGGCGGCGGCAATGGCGGTCAGCGCGACCACCGACAGGAGGAATGCGCCATCGGGCGCCCAGCGAGAGGAGGCCAGCAGGATGCCGCCCTCCAGGACGGCCCCGGCCAGCAGCGCGCGACGCCAGGTGGAGTGCGCGGCGACCGTGTAGAGGGCGACCAGCAGCGCCAGATCGGCGGGGAGCTGGATAGCGGCGAGCCACTGGAAACCGGCCACGACGGCGACCGCGAGGAACGTCGCGAGCGGCGCCCGGCGCCGCCACACCAGGGGAAGCACCAGCCCCACCTGGAAGAGCACGCTCCAGGGATGGGCCCGCGGAACCTGGCTCGGGCCGAAGGTGACGGTGAAGAGGCCTGCCGCCAGTAGCGCGTCGAGCACCACGGGCGGCAGAAGTCGGGGGCCTTGCCGCAGCAGGCCCTCTATCTGCCGCACCGCGGCCTCGAGACGCTTCGTCGCCGCAGTGCTGCTGCGGCCCCGGCCAGAGGTGCCGTCGCTTACCGGCACAGGACGGTCGGTCCAGTGCATGGCGCTCACATTAGTGGACGTCCCGCGAGGGCAGAGGCGCTCTGGCTGTGCGTGCGCCCCCGAACGCAGGGCCACGTCATCCTGCCGGATGATGATCGTCTCTTGTCATCCCAGCGGCCTACCTGCTGATCACTCCTCGGCCGCTAGCCCGGGCACGAAGCTCGCTGGAAGGCTCCTCGAGTACACCGACCACCCCATGAGGAGGCGACCGCATGCACATCACGACACCTGATCCCCTTCCCCGTCCCCGCCATCGCCGGTGGGCCATGGCCGGGCCGGGGCTCGCCACCGCCGCTCTTGCCGCCACTGCCCTCGTCACCGCCGCAACGCCGTATCCGGCGACCGTGCCCGTCGCGACTTCCGCCGAGCTCCCCGCCACGGCTCGCACGGGCGTCAAGCTGTCTTTTCCCGCCCCCACGGGAACCCGCCCGATCGGCACGGTCGCCCTGCACCTGGTGGACCGGAGCCGCCCGGATCCTCTGGTGAAGTCACGCCCCTACCGCGAGCTCATGGTGAGCTTCTGGTATCCGGCCGGGAAGGCGCCGGATCTCCCCCTCGCGCCGCAGATGTCACCGGGGGCCGCCGCCGACTGGGACAAGAACTCGGCGCCCGCGCTGGGCGTCAAGCCCGGTGAGGTCGACTGGGCCGCCACGCCGACGCACGCCCGGGTCGGCGCACCGGTCGACCGACCGGCCGGGGGTCTCCCGGTCGTGGTGTTCGCTTCGGGAGACGGCGGTCCGCGCACGCTCGGCACCGTGCTGGTCGAAGAGCTGGCCAGCCGCGGCTACCTCGTGGTCAGCGTCGATCACACCTACGAGGCCGACCAGGTCGAGTTCCCCGGTGGCCGGGTCGAGCGTGCCGTACCGCTGCCGGAGAAGCTGACCAAGAAGGTCCTCGCCCGCCTGATCAGGAAGCACACGCAGGCGCGCATCGCGGACATGAAGTTCGTTCTCGACCAGCTCGCGAGTCTCGATCAAGGACACAACCCCGACGCGGAGTCCACCCCGCTGCCGGACGGACTGGCCGGATCCGCGGACCGAACCCGGATAGGAATGCTCGGCCAGTCTCTGGGGGGTTCCGTGTCCGCGCAACTCCTGCACGACGACTCCCGTATCGCCGCCGGGGTCAACCTTGACGGAATGTACGTCGGGCCGGTCGCCAGGACCGGGGTCGACAAGCCGTTCCTGCAGATGGCGTCGGAAACGCACACCCGGGAGAACGAGCCCACCTGGAAGTCCTTCTGGGGCAGGTCGACCGGATGGAAGCGTGAACTGCGCCTCACCGGAGCCCAGCACGGCTCGTTCACCGACCTGCAGGCGCTGCTTCCCCAGCTCCCCGGCGCGCCGAAGAACCCGGCCACCGCCGAGCTCATCGGAACGATCGACCCGGGGCGTTCGGTGGCGGCCCAGCGCGCGTACGTTGCCGCGTTCTTCGATCTGCACCTGAAGGGACGCTCCACCCACCTCTTCAACGGCCCCGACGGGCGCTACCCGGAGGTGAAGTTCATCCCCTGACCATCCCCAGCCCGGTACGGCCCCGCCAGAAATATGCCCTTTGAAGTGGTTTGTCCAGAGCCTTGTCCTGATTCGGCCACTCTCAGAAATAGATCTTTCAATCTGAGTGATTATTGCGAATACTTGCGATTTGTTCTTATTTCTGGGAGAGGCATCGCGATGAAGCGAGTAATTGTTCACAAGCCCGGCACGATTACGCTCAGCGGAGCCGCCAGCCCCAAGCACGTCGGCTGACGTCGAACCCACAGAACCGGCGCCCAGCGATGGGCGCCGGCCCCCCGAACACATAAGCGACATAAAGGAGACTGGTGAGTCTGGGATCGTTCCCCCCGGAGAACCGCCCCCTCGCCCCCCTGCTCCTGTCCCCCGTGGACGCCGACCGGCGCCTGCGCGGGCCGTACACGGTCGCGAGCGCGATCGTCTCGGCCCTCGCACCCGTCGCGCAGCCCGAACTCGTGGCCCGCTACGACATAGAACTGCGGGCGGTGGCGCCCGACATGCACGGACTGATCCCGGTCAGGCGCCAGTCGATCGCCGGTCTGCTGCCGAAGGCGGAACGCATCCTGGTCCACGCGCCCCGCCGTACCCTGCGCCTGTCGAACGGGATCGCCGAGTTCGTCCGCGAGTACCTGTCCGAAACCGGGGCCAGGACACTCGTCGTCGAGAACCTCCACGAGGCCGACCCGACCGACCGGGAACTGCTGGCGGTGCTGCGCCGGCGGATCGGCCCCGAGCTGCTGACCGTGGTGACCGGTGAACACGCCGTCCCGGAGGAACCCCTCAGCCCGGAGACGCACGACGCGCTCGCCGACGAGTTGGAGCGGGAGGGGACGGTCGGGGCACGGCTCGGCGCGATCCCCTACCACCGCGAGCACGGCACCGATCCGCGCAAGGCGGTCGAGGCGTTCCGCTTCGCTGTCGAGTGGTGCCTGGAAGCGGGCTGCCACGACGCGGTCGCCGAGCTGGGCACACGCGCGTTGGCCCTGGCGGACCCTCGGGACACCGAGCCGGAGACCTGGTGGCGGCTGCTGCACAGCACCGCGACCGCGCTGGGCGCGCTGCACCGCGAGTCCGAGGCGGAGGCCCTGTTCGATCGGGCCAGGCGGGAGAGCGTCTCCCCCGCCACGCACGCCGCCGCCGCCTACACCACGGCCATGCTCAAGGTCCGCAACCACGACCCGGCGCTGCGCGACCTCGACGCCGCGCTGGCCTGGGTGAACCAGGCGATCGCCATCTCCACCCTGCTGCCCGATCCGCGTGAGCGGGCGTTCAAGCTGGGGTTCGACCTCAACGGCCGGGCTCTGGTCGAGGTGCGCCTCGGCCGCCCCGGCAAGGCGCTCGAACTCGTCCAGGAGGCGATCGACCTGGCGGAGCGGGACCTGCCGCCGGGTGCCCATCCCATCCACCGGATGGTGCTGCTGGCCAACAAGGCGCAGCTCGCCGTCATGCTGGGCCGTCCCGACGAGGCGCTGGAGAATCTGGACACCGTGATCGCGATCGATCCCGGCTACCCCGACTACTACATCGACCGGGGAAACCTGCTCCACCGGCTGGGAAGGCTGGAGCCGGCGGTCGCGGACTACGAGACGGCGATGCGGGTCGGCCCGCCCTTCCCCGAGCCGTACTACAACCGGGCCGAGATCCGTTTCTCCACCGGTGACCACCAGGGGGCGCTCGCCGACCTGGACCATGCGCTCGCGCTGGACCCGGAGTTCGTGGACGGGCTGGCCAACCGGGCGGGGCTGCTGGTCGCGCTCGGCGAGTACGGCAGGGCCAGGGCGGACACGGAGGCGGGGCTCGCCCTCGACCCGCTCAACCCGTATCTGCTGTGCGCGCTCGGCCAGGTCGAGATGGCGGAGGGCCGCCCCGAGCGGGCCGGAGCGGCCTTCGACAGGGCGCTGGAGATCTCCCCATCACTGGCGGCGGCCTGGGCCAGCCGGGGGATGCTGGCCTTCGAGACAGGCGATCCTGAGGGTGCGGTCGCCGACCTCACCCGCGCCCTCGAGCCGGGCGCGGACCCGGTGCTGCTGTTCAACCGGGCGATGGCGCTGCGCGCCGCGGGGCGTGAGGAGGAGGCGGTGGCCGATCTCACGCGGGCGCTGGACCTCTCCCCCGACGACGATGAGATCCGGGGGGCGCTACACCACCCTTGACAACCTTGTTACCCCCGGGGAAATAGCGCATCATTCACCAGCATGAGCGCCCTCCGAAGTTTGACACGGCAGTGGCTCGCCGGCTCGGTGATGGGTAACCGCCAATTCCGGACTCTTTGGATAAGTCTGATCGCCTCCGTCGCCGGAGACCAGATCTTCCCCGTCGCGGTGGTCGTCTCGCTGCTGGACGCGGACGGCGACGCCACGGCGGTCGGCATGGTGCTCGCCTCGCGCTGGGCCGCCCTGGTCCTCTTCGGGCTCTTCGGCGGCGTGTGGGCCGACCGGCTGCCCAGGCGGCACGTCATGCTCGCCTCCCAGGCGTTCCTGTGCTGCGTGGTCGTGGTCGGCCTGTCGGGCGTGACGTCGGCCTGGGTGCTCGGCGGGATGGTCTTCCTCGCCGGCGCGGCCGAGTCGTTCTTCCGCCCCGCCTTCCAGGCGTGCCTGGGGTCTGTGCTCACCCCGGAGCAGCGGCCCGCGGGCGCGGCGCTGAACGCCGTCTCGTGGCGCGTCGGCGCGATCGCCGGCCCCGGCCTGGGCGCGTTCCTCGTGTCGGCCGCCCCGGTCAGGACGGCCTTCCTGGCGGCCCTGGGGGCCTTCGTGGTCAGCCTGTGTGTCCTGCTCCCCCTAAAGGAGCCGGTGGTGGCCCGCACGGCCCGCGCCTCGGCCTGGCTGGAGATCGCCGAGGGCGTGCGTGAGGTCTGGCGGCGGCGCTGGATCGGCACGATCATCGTGGTGACCGCCCTGCAGTCGATGCTCACGATCGCTCCGAGCCAGGTCCTGCTCCCCGTCCTGGCCAGGGAGGACTTCGGCGGTTCCGCCTTCTACGGGACCAGCCTCGCCCTGCTGTCGGTCGGCGGCCTCGCGGGAGGGGTCGTCAGCATGGCCTGGAAGCCCCGGCGGGCCGGCCTCGCGGCGATCGCGGGGCTGATGGCGTACGGGCTGGTGCCACCGGCCCTCTGCCTTTCGCAGGCCCCGTGGGCCGTCTACTCCTGCTTCGCCCTGGCCGGGTTCGGGCTCGAGATCTTCGCCGTGCAGTGGGTGGTCTCGCTCCAGCGCGAGGTGCCCGCAGAGCGGCTGGCCCGTGTCGTCTCGCTGGACTGGATCGCCGCCTCGGCGCTGACCCCTCTCGGCCTGGTCCTGACCGGTCCCGCGGCCTCGGCGCTGGGGGTCGTGCCGGTGCTTGTGCTGTCCGGCCTCGCGGGCGTCGCCCTGCCATTGACGGCGCTCCTCACTTCAGGCACGACATACTTCAGAAGTAAATACCGTCCAAATCCCACTAATGCCGAAGAAAGGGTTGAAGTCGTTTCCTTCGCCTCCCATTATGATCATCAGTAAGGCGGGACAGCTCGAAGGAAAGACCAGCACCACCGATTCGGATGGAGTGCGTGATGGCCGGAAACGACAAGAGCCAGCAGCCCACCGAGGTTACTGCCGAGACCAAGACCAGGATCCGCATCCGCAAGCTCGGCAAGATTGAGATGGCCGGCAACGTCGCCAGCAACTCCAGCGGCAACTGACGCCGAGGGTTTCGCCGGTCCGGTGCCCCCGTGACACCGGACCGGCCCAGGAGACGCCGTGCGGCTGCCAAGAGTGAAGAGGGAACACGCCGCCTACCGGCTCGCGGACGGCAGGATCCGGATCGGCGGCCAGATCTACGGCGTGGCGGAGGAGATCGAGGACCCGGACGGCCTGGTGTGGGAGGCGCTGCGGGCGATGGACGGCACCCGCACCCCTGAGGAGATCGCCGAACGCCTGACCGGCGTTCCCCCCTCCGAGGCGGCCGAGCTGGTCGGTGAGCTGATGCGGTCCGGCCATGTCGAGGACGCGGGCGCGACCGTACCCGACGAGCTGACCCCGCGTGAACGGGAGCGCTACAGCCGAAGCCACGCGTTCTTCCGCTGGGCGGACCTCACCCCGAGGGAACACGGCTGGGAGGCCCAGCTCCGCCTGCGCAGGGCCCGGGTCCTCCTGCTCGGCCTCGGCGGGACGGGGGCGACGGCGGCGCAGGCTCTGGTGGCCTCGGGTGTCGGGACCCTGCACTGCGTCGACGCCGACCTGGTCGAGCTGTCGAACCTCAACCGGCAGGTCCTCTACTCGGAGCGGGACGTGGGCAGGCCGAAGGCCGAGGCCGCCCTGGAACGGCTCCGCGCCCTCAACTCCGACGTGCGGGTCACCGGCGAGAGGGCGCGCACCACGTCCCAGGAGGACCTGGCCGGGCTCCTGGCCGGTTACGACGTCGTGGCGCTGTGCGCCGACGAGCCAAGCGGGCCCGGCGGGATCAGGGTGTGGACGAGCAGGGCGTGCGCGGCCGCGGGACTGCCGTGGGTCGGCGGAGGCTACAACGGCCCCTTCGTCACCGTGGGCGTCTTCCTGCCCGGCCGCGGACTCTGCTACGAGTGCGTCATCGGGGCGCAGGAACGGCGCAGGTCCCGGGAGTCTCCCCTGCACGCCGACTCCCGGGGTCTGTCCGTCGACCTCGGCGGCCCCGGTGTGACGGCCGCCTCGGCCGGGATCTCCGGCCACCTGGTCGCGAACGCGGTCGTCAGGATCGTCACCGGCGTCCCCGAGATCTGCGCGAACTTCATCCACGGGGTCAACCTGATCGCGCCCGACCAACTCGTCTTCGGCGAGTACGGCGAGCACGCCGAAGGCGAGGGATGCGAGCGCTGCCTGAGCTGACCCGAGGACGTCAGGGCCGCCGGAGGGCTCCGGACAGATAGCGCTCCGCGAGCTCGCAGGTGCCCTCCGTGTACCCCGCGCCGAGCTCGGCGGCGATGTCCACGCCGGTGTGCGTGCCGATCCAGGCGACCAGCAGCAGGCGGCGGAACATGATGAACGTCCAGATCTCGGCCTCGTCCTCGGACGGCAGGTCGAGCACCGCGCGGTAGCCCCGCAGCCACGAGTCGACCATCTCCGGGACCCGGGGGTCGTGCTCGATGAAGCTGACCGCCGCCGCCAGGTCGTAGAGGTACCAGCCGAAGCCGCAGTCGTCGAAGTCGATCACGCTGGGCGCCCTGTCGTCCGTCACCAGCAGGTTGGCCAGGCGCAGATCGGCATGGATCAGGCCGTAGCGCCCAGGGCCGCGGCCGAACCGGTGCAGCCGTTCCCGCAACTCCTTGTCGAGCCGTTCGAGTACGGCGAGGGCCTCCCGGTCCACACCTGCCCCGTCTCGCCAGCGGCCCCAGCGCGACTCGGCGCCGAGAGCGGCGTCGTGGTCCCAGCGGAAGCGGGTGAACCAGGACGGGGGCCGCCAGCCGCGCGCGTGCCGGTGCATCCGGGCGGTGAGCGCGCCGAGCCGCTCGAACCCGGGCACAAGCCGGTTCCGCGGCGGTTCCACACCGGGCAGGAACTCGAACATCACACAGTCGCGGGGCTGCGCGCCCGGGACGGTCAGCACCCGCCGCCCTCCGGGGGCCGGGAGCACCTCGGGGGTCCTGACTCCGGCCTCGCACCTGAGCGCCTCCAGCCAGGCCAGCTCGGACAGGATCGCCGGGGTCGAGTGGTAGCCCAACCGGTGCACCCGCAGGATGAACCGCCTCCCGGTGGCCGGGTCGTCGACCCGGTAGGTGGCGTTCTCCGACACGTTGATCAGCGTGACCTCCGCGTCCGGCAGGCCGTGAAGACGGACCGCGTCACGAGCGGTGCCGTGTACGCGAGCCAGCACGTCGCCTCCTGCGGACAGGTCGTGGGCCTGCATGGATCCTCCGTATGAGCGCTTGGGACTTCCGATCCACCGTGGGATCTTGCATCCCGCCTCCCGGCATGGATACAAAGCAGATTGTCCACTTCGGATGTGTCGAGGGTGAGTGAGGAGCCCGGTGAACCTCGAACTCGCGCTGCGCATGTGTGAGGCCGCGGTGAAACAGGCCGTACGGGAGGGGACTCTCGTCTCGGTGGCCGTGGTCGATGCGGGCGGGCACCTGGTCGCCTTCCAGCGGATGGACGACGCGGAGATCTCAGGCCCGGACCTCGCCTCAGGCAAGGCCTACACCTCGGTCGCGCACCGGATGTCCACCGCCGACCTCGCGCCACTGGTCGCGCCCGGCGGGGCGCTGTACGGCCTCGCCGGAGACCGTTACGTGTGCTTCGGTGGCGGGATTCCGCTCAGGGAGCAGGGTGAGAGCGGCCGGATCGTGGGCGCCGTCGGCGTCAGCGGCGGAACCGTGGCCCAGGATGTGGCCTGCGCCGAGGCAGCAGCCGCCCTCTGGGACAGGGCGTAGGCGGTGAGGATCGGGCGATCTCGCCCTCCGCGGCGACCGGAAAACGGATCTTCGTGTCGCCTCGGAAACGCCTGACCTGGGCCTCGGAGGCGCAGGCGGGCGGGACGGGCCTCAGGAGCGCAGGTAGGCGAGGACGGCGAGGACGCGGCGATGCTGGTCGCCGTCCTCGGCGTACAGGCCGAGCTTGGCGAAGATGCTGCGGATGTGCTTTTCGACCGCGCCGTCGCTGATCACGAGCTGGCGCCCGATGGCCGGGTTGGACCTGCCCTCCGCCATCAGGCCGAGGACCTCGCGCTCTCGCGGGGTGAGCTGGGCGAGCGGGTCGTCGCGGCGGCGCCGTACCATCAGCTGCGCCACCACCTGCGGGTCGAAGACCGTACCGCCCGCCGCGACCGTGCGCAGGCCTCCCAGGAAGTCGTCGACGTCGACCACCCGGTCCTTGAGCAGGTAGCCGACCGCGCCTCTGGCGTCGGCGAGCAGATCGTCCGCATAGGACACCTCCACGTACTGGGACAGGATCAGCACCGGGGCGCCCGGCACCCGCCTACGCGCCTCGACCGCCGCCCGCAGGCCCTCGTCGGTGAAGCTCGGCGGCATCCGGACGTCCACCACCGAGACGTCCGGCCTGTGCTCGACGACGGCCTCGACCAGGCGGTCGCCGTCGCCGACGGCGGCGACCACCTCGCACCCGAACTCCTCGAGCAGCCTGATCAGGCCCTCCCTGATCAGAACCGCGTCGTCGGCCACGACTACCCGCACGGAACCTCCGCTACGATCACCGTCGGCCCGCCCATCGGTGAATCCACCGCCAGCGATCCGTCGACCGCCTTCAGACGGTCGACGAGACCGGACAGGCCATGTCCCTTGGCGGTGTGCGCACCGCCGACCCCATCATCCCCGATGGTGAGCAACAGGACGCCACCGGCCTTGCTCAGGGTCACCGTGCAGATGGTCGCGTGGCTGTGCTTGGCCACGTTGGTCAGGGACTCGGCCACCACGAAGTAGACGGTGTTCTCGATCGCGGCGGCGAAACGACCGGTCGTCTGGATGTCGAGCTCGACCGGGATCGTGCAGCGGCCGGCCAGCGCCGCGAGCGCGGGGGCCAGGCCTCGGTCGGTCAGGATGGGCGGGGCGATACCCCGGGAGAGGGCGCGCAGCTCGTCCAGGGTTTCCCTGGTCGAGGTGATGGCCTGGCTGAGCATCTCCTCGACCGCCTGCGGGTCGCGCTTGAGCTGACGCTGGGCCCGCGACAGGTCCATGGCCAGGGAGACCAGGCGCTGCTGCGGCCCGTCGTGGATGTCACGCTCGAGGCGGCGCAGGGCGTTCGCCTCCGCGGAGACCGCCGCGGCCCTGCCCTGGGCCAGGTCGTCGATCCGCTCGTGCAGCTCGGCGACACCGGTCAGCATTGCGCGGCCGAGACCGGCCTGGATCAGCGCGGCACCGCGGAGCATCACCGGCAGGGTGAGGGCGAACAGCAGGCCGATGACGGTGTTGAACACCACCTCCATCAGGACGCTGTCGCCGAACCCGAGCAGCTCGGCGAGACCGTGGTTGTCCGGGATCCGGGCGACGATCCACCCGTAGATCGGATAGGTCAGGCCGAGGATCGTCCCGGCCCACCAGACCACCGCGACGACGAACGTCACGACGGAGATCGGGAAGGCCACGATGCCGTAGAGCAGGTCGAGCCACGACTGCCCGCTGGTCAGCGGGTTCACCATGCGGCGGAACCACCCCGCGTTCTCCGGCGCGGGCCTGTAGCGGGGGTGGGGCACGGGGCGGCCGAGCACCTCGGGCAGCATCCGCCGTTCCACGTCGGCCATGCCCCGCGCCACCAGCAGTGTGGTCGCGAGGATCGGCACGCCGATCCAGACGACCACGGTCCCGATGCCCGCGGCGAAACCCGTCAACGCCAGGGAGAAGAAGATGACGGACACGGGGAAACCGACGAGCAGGTATCTGGTGTCGGTGCCGATGCGGCGCAAGACGGTTCTCATGACGCCAACGGTATGAGCGCCGGAGGTGCGGATCGACCCTGTGCACCCGCGTCCGGGGGTAGGGCTGTCCCTACCCCCGGGAGGGGGGTGATGGTGAAGGCAAGACGGATGCGGGCGTTACTGCGCCGGCCAGGGGCGGCGCGGGAGGGTCGTAGCACGCTCCCCTCCGTTAAGAATCGAGATCCCCGTGACCGTCCTCGTCACCCGCTCCGCGGCCCGCACCGCGCCGCCACCACCGGGACGCGACCCGTTCATCGACCTGCTGCGCGTTTTCGGCATGGCTTTGGTCGTACTGCAGCACTGGAGCATGCCGGTGCTGTCCTTCGCCGAAGGACGGATCTCCACGGGGAACGCACTGTCGACGGGCTGGGCATGGGCGATCACCTGGATCAGCCAGGTGATGCCGCTGGTGTTCTTCGCGGGAGGCGCGGCCAACGCGATCAGCTGGCGCGGCTCGGTACGGCGCGGCGAGACGATCCCCGCCTGGCTGGCGGTACGGCTGCGCCGCCTGGCCCTGCCGGTGGTGCCGCTGGCCGCCGTCTGGATCCCGTTGCCCCACCTGCTGCTGGCACTGGGCATACCGCAGCAGCCGGTGGACACGGCCTCGCGCCTGGCCGGGCAGCTGCTGTGGTTCCTGGCGATCTACCTGGTCGTGGTCGCGGTGACTCCGCGGATGCTCAGGCTCAACACGGTGTACGGCTGGCGCGTGCCCGTGGCGCTGGCCGCCGGGGCCGTCGTCGTCGACGTCGTGCGCTTCGCCACCGGGCTCGAGGTCGCCGGGTTCCTCAACATCGGGCTGGTCTGGCTCGCGGTGCACCAGCTCGGCTTCCTCTACGCCGACGGCCGCCTCGGCCGCCCCTGGACCCTGGCGCTCGCCGGGTACGGCACGGCCGCGGCGCTGGTGGCCTTCGGCCCGTATCCGGGCAGCATGATCGGGATGCCGGGCGCGGCCGTTTCGAACATGGCGCCGCCGACGGTCGCCCTGCTGGCGGTCGGCATCGGCCAGATCGGGCTGGCCATGGCACTGCGCCCGTGGATCACGGAGTTCGCGCGGTGGCCCGGGGTCGCCAGAACGCTCCGCTGGGCCGGTACCAAGATGATGACCGTCTACCTCTGGCACATGAGCGCGCTGTTCGTGGTGACCGCGGTGGTCGTGGTCGGCCTCGGCGTCTCGACTCCCGAGCCGGGGACGTCGGCCTGGCTTTCCGGGTGGCCGCACTGGCTGCTCATGCTCACCCTGGCGCTGTGGCCGCTGCTGCGGCTCTTCGCCCGGTTCGAGGCACCTTCTGCCGCCTCGCCGTACCGGGGAGGGATGGCCAGAATCGTGGTGGCCACGGCGCTCGCCGGGGCGGGCCTGCTGATCTTCACGGTGATGGGCTTCGTTCCCGGACCGTTGCCCCTGGCCGGAGTGGGCATGCTCCTGACGGGTCTGGTTCTGGGCCGGTCGTACCCTCCTGCCCCCGCCCCGTCCACTTCATCATCTTTTAGTGTGATTTGACAGGATTCAGTGACTGCAGGTTCGGTATTTTCCTCACGATGTAACCCCCTCCATCGCCCGAGCCGGTCCGACCACCTCCAGTTCTTCGGCAGTATTGAACCGTGAGCCTTGTAGATCGCCTGCCAGAAGAGATCGACGCCGACCCCGACACCATCTTCGACGCCTTCGTCGGATGGAACGCCGAGCGGGGGCTCACCCTCTATCCCGCTCAGGAGGAGGCGCTGATCGAGGTCGTCTCGGGGAACAACCTGATCCTGGCGACCCCGACCGGCTCGGGGAAGAGCCTGGTCGCGGCCGGAGCGCACTTCACCGCGCTCACCCGGGACGTGCGCACCTTCTACACCGCGCCGATCAAGGCCCTGGTCTCGGAGAAGTTCTTCGACCTGTGCGCGGTGTTCGGCACCGAGAACGTCGGCATGATGACCGGGGACGCCAGCGTGAACCCCGGCGCCCCGATCATCTGCTGCACCGCGGAGATCCTCGCCAACGTCGCGCTCCGCGACGGCGCCCAGGCCGACATCGGCCAGGTCGTGATGGACGAGTTCCACTTCTACGCCGAGCCCGACCGGGGCTGGGCCTGGCAGGTGCCGCTACTCGAACTGCCCAATGTGCAGTTCATCCTGATGTCGGCGACGCTGGGCGACGTCACCAGGTTCGAGCAGGACCTCACCCGCCGCACCGACAGGCCGACGGCGGTGGTCAAGAACGCCGAGCGCCCGGTCCCCCTGGTCTACTCCTACCGGCTCACCCCCCTCCACGAGACCCTGGAGGAGATGCTCACCACCAACCAGTACCCGGTCTACGTGGTGCACTTCACCCAGGCCGCGGCCATGGAGCGGGCACAGGCGCTGATGAGCATCAACATGTCGACCAAGGCGGAGAAGGAGGCCATCTCCGCCATGATCGGCAACTTCCGCTTCACCACGCGCTTCGGCCGCGCCCTGTCACGCCTCGTACGGCACGGCATCGGCGTCCACCACGCGGGAATGCTCCCCAAGTACCGCAGGCTGGTCGAGCGGCTCGCCCAGGCGGGCCTGCTGAAGGTCATCTGCGGCACGGACACCCTCGGCGTCGGCGTCAACGTGCCGATCAGGACCGTGCTGTTCACCGCGTTGAGCAAGTACGACGGCAACAAGGTACGGCGGCTGCGCGCCCGCGAGTTCCACCAGATCGCCGGACGGGCGGGCAGGGCGGGCTTCGACACCATCGGCTACGTCGCCTGTCAGGCCCCCGAGCACGTCGTAGAGAACGAGCGGGCACTGGCGAAGATCGGCGACGACCCCAAGCGGCGGCGCGGCTACGCCCGTAAGAAGCCGCCGGAGGGATTCGTCGGCTGGAGCGAGGAGACCTTCGAGAAGCTGCAGAGCGCCGAGCCCGAACCGCTGACCTCCCGGTTCAAGGTCAGCAACGCGATGCTCCTTGCGGTGATCAACCGCCCCGGCGACTGCTACGCCGCGATGAGGCACCTGCTCACCGACAACCACGAGGAGCGCAAGTCGCAGCGGCGGCACATCAGCCAGGCCATCGCGATCTACCGCTCGCTGCTGGCGGGCGGCGTGGTCGAGAAGCTGGCCGAGCCGGACGAGCAGGGCCGGATGGCCCGGCTGACCGTTGACCTGCAGGAGGACTTCGCACTGAACCAGGCGCTGTCCACCTTCGCGCTCGCGACCCTCGAGCTGCTGGACATGGAGTCGCCCGCCTACGCCCTGGACATGGTCTCGATCATCGAGTCCATCCTCGACGACCCGAGGCAGATCCTGTCGGCGCAGCTCAACAAGGCGCGCGGAGAGGCCGTCGCGCAGATGAAGGCCGACGGCATCGAGTACGAGGAGCGGATGGAGCTCCTCAACGAGGTCACCTACCCGATGCCGCTCGCCGACCTGTTGCTGGGCGCCTACGAGACCTACCGCCGCGGCCACCCCTGGGTCGGCGACTACACCGTCAGCCCCAAGTCGGTCGTCAGGGACATGTTCGAGCGGGCGATGACCTTCGCCGACTATGTCCAGTTCTACGAGCTGGCCAGGTCGGAGGGCACCGTCCTGCGCTATCTCGCCGACGCCTACCGCACCCTGTCGCGAACCATCCCCGAGCACCTCAAGACCGAGGATCTCATCGACCTCATCGAGTGGCTCGGCGAGCTGGTCCGCCAGGTCGACTCGAGCCTCCTCGACGAGTGGGAGCAGCTGCAGAACCCGACCGGCGAGCTGGAGGCGCCCTCCCTGGAGGAGAAGACCAAGCCGGTCACCGCCAACAGCCGCGCCTTCAGGGTGCTGGTCCGCAACGCGATGTTCCGGCTGGTCGAGCTGGCCGCGATCGAGAGGGAGGAGGAGCTGGCCGAGCTGGCCCCCGACGTCGACTGGGGTGCCGCGCTCGACGCCTACTACGACGACCACGAAGAGATCGGCACCGGCCCCGACGCCCGCGGCCCCGGCCTGCTCCGCATCGAGGAGGAGAAGGAGCTCTGGCGGGTCCGCCAGGTCATCGCCGACCCGGCGGGCGACGGCGACTGGGGCATCGACGCCCAGGTCGACCTGGCCGCCTCGGACGAGGAGGGCCGCGCCGTGGTCCACGTCATCGGCCTGAACAGGTTGTGATCGTGTTTCGGCGCCTCAGTCGTCCGTGAGGTCTCCGGCCAGCGGGGCGAGGCCGAGGCGCGCCTCGTAGTCGGCGGCCAGGCGGCGCGGGGCGGTCAGGCACCAGGCCTCGGTGACCACCTCGACCAGCTCCTCCGGATCGACCTTCGCCAGCTGAACCTCCACCCAGCCGAACTGACCGCTGGTCCAGGAGAGCCCGTAGACCTCCGGGTTCTCCCCGACCATCGCCGCCCGCTCGGCCAGGGTCGCCTTGAGCTGCGCGCTCTGCTTGGCCTCCGACAGGTAGCCGAACCCCTTGCCCCTGACCCTGAGCCCGACCCACTCCTCGCTGTGCTGGGCCAGCTGGACCTCCGGAAGCCCCGACGCGATCCGCAGGAACTCCTCGGGGCTCACTCCACGACTGTTCATCAGGCAGAGGTATCAGATGGGACCGACAAGAATGAGGGCATGAGCGACGATCAGATCAGGCAGGTGCTGGGCCTGCTCTACCAGGAGGACACCCTGCGTGTGCTGTCCGCGCTGGTCCTGGCCGGTGGTCCCGAGGAGTCAGGGCTCGGCAGGGAAGCCGTACGGCGGGCGCTTGACCGGCTGGAACGCGGCGGGCTCGCCGTACGGGGTGAGGAAGGGCGCTGGGAGGTGCGGCGGGAACGGTTCCGTGAGCTGCTGCACGCCACGGCCAGACCCGCCACCCCCTCGGTCTCCCCCGAGGAGAAGGTCCTGCAGGCCTTCCTCGTCGAGGGGCGGCTCAGGGCGATCCCCACTAGACGAGAGAAGCAGCTGGTCGTGCTCAACTACATCGTCCAGGTCTTCGAACCCGGGATCCGCTACCCGGAGAAGGAGGTGGACGTCGCGCTGCGCGCCTTCCACGACGACTATGCGGCGCTGCGCCGCTACCTGGTCGACGACGGGCTGCTGAGCCGGGAGAACAACGTCTACTGGCGCAGCGGCGGACCGGTCGACCCGAGGGGCTGACACGCCGCCGCGCCCTCGACAGGACGAGGACGCGATCCCGCTGCCGGGTCCGGGGGGCGGCACATGGTTCTGGAGGACGGCTGGCCCCGGAGACCCGCCCCGCGCCGGTACGGCGGGAGTCCGCGTCCTCGCCCTACCAGGCCAGGACGGAGACGGCCTCCATCCGCCTGGACTCCCCCGTGGTGCCGCGTTCGACCGATCCCGGCGCCACCGCGCAGGTTCCCCCCTGCCAGCCGATGTCGGCCAGGTGCGCGTCCAGGCAGATGTTGGCCGTGGACGTGTAGATCCGCAGGGCCTCCATCCTGCGCGCCTGGCCGGTGGTTCCCACCTCGATGACGTCGCCCGCGTATCCGCAGCGCCACCCCTGCCAGCCGATGCCCGCCAGGTGCGCCTCCGCGCACATGAAACCGGCGTTGGTGAACCGGATCCTGAGTGCCTCCATGGCGCGGCTCTGCCCGGTCGTGCCGGCGGTGACCCACGAGCCGGTCGCGCAGCGCCATCCCTGCCAGCCAACGTCGGCCAGATGCGCGTCCAGGCAGAAGGTCGGAGGGGCGTTCCGGGATGGAGCGCCGGTCGTCACCGGATCCTCAGGCCGTCCCGGCGCCACCGCCCCGGCGTCGGCGGGCGCGGCGAGCACCGCTCCGGCGACCGGCAGGACGGCGGCCACGGCCAGCCACCGCCCGACACGCGCAAAAAGCTTCATGTGGTCTTCCCCTTCGCGAGAACCGTCCTGACCCGCGGCCCGGGTTCCCTCTCCGGGCGCGTTCACCGATCCGCACCTCGTCGACCTGCGATTCCGTCACGAGGTGAGACCGGTCAAGATCAGGATGGTTATCGGGGCGGCCGTCCCGCGTCATCGACGCTCCGATATTGACCTCTGATGACCTTCGCAAAACGCCGGACAAGCGAGCGGCCGAGAGCTGGACGGCGGAGACCCGCGCGAGAGGCGGGCGGCGCGAGTCCCGGCAGGAAACCGGCGCCGGAGCCCCTGCCGGGAAACACGCGGCAGGGTCCGGGGCGCTGTCAGCCGCCCGAGGTCTCCAGCTCGGCGTCGGCGCCGGGGACGACGACCTCGTAGGGGTCGTCCAGCCACCCGGCGGGCAGGTGAACGCGGTCACGCGGGTGGGTTTTGCCTCTCGGCGCGTCGACACCCTCCGGCCAGGGTTGCAGGGGGTCCAGTTCCGCGAGGCCCTCCCTGAGGCCCGTGAGGGTCTCCGAGGTGGCCAGGCGGCGGCGAAGGTCGGCGCCGACGGTGAAGCCCTTGAGGTACCAGCCGACGTGTTTGCGGAAGTCGGCCACGGCGTGCTGCTCGCTGCCGAAGCACTCGGCCAGCAGCGTGGCGTGCCGGTCCATCGTCGCGGCGACCTGGCCCAGCGTCGGCCTGGCGAGCCGGCCGTCGCCGGCCCCGTCGCTCTCCCCGTCGCCTCTTCCGAGGGCGCACGCCGCCGCCAGGTCCGCGAACAGCCAGGGACGCCCGAGGCAGCCCCTGCCGACGACGACGCCGTCGCATCCGGTCTGCGCCATCATCCGCAGCGCGTCGGCGGCGCTCCAGATATCGCCGTTGCCGAGCACCGGGATCTCGGTCACCGCCTCCTTGAGCCGTGCGATGGCCTGCCAGTCGGCGGTCCCGCCGTAGTGCTGCACCGCCGTACGACCGTGTAGCGCGACCGCCGAGATCCCCTCCTCGACGGCGATCCGCCCCGCGTCCAGATAGGTGAGGTGGTCGTCGTCGATCCCCTTGCGCATCTTCATCGTCACCGGCAGCGTGCCCGCGTTGCGCACCGCTTCACGCAGGATGGCCCGCAGCAGGTTCCGCTTGTACGGCAGAGCGGACCCACCGCCCCGCCTGGTCACCTTGGGCACGGGGCAGCCGAAGTTGAGGTCCACGTGATCGGCCAGGTCCTCCTCGGCGATCATGCGGACGGCCCTTCCGACGGTCACCGGGTCGACGCCGTAGAGCTGGATGCTGCGGGGCTTCTCAGCCGGGTCGAACCGGATCATCTTGAGCGTCTTGGCGTTGCGCTCGACCAGTGCCCGCGTGGTGATCATCTCGCAGACGAACAGCCCTCCGCCCTGCTCCCGGCAAAGGGTACGGAAGGGCGCGTTGGTGATCCCGGCCATGGGTGCGAGAACCACCGGTGGCCAGACCTCGAGCGATCCCAGTTTCAACGACTCCACCTGGTGTTTTTACCGCACCGGGCTCGGTGGGACGAATCATCCGCGGATAGGGTGACCCTGGCGTACGTCACACGTGACAGCGGAGGACGTGGATGCTCCTGCGAGTGCGGATCGCACTGCCCGACCAGCCGGGGTCGCTGGGAAACGTCACCCGTGCCCTCGGCACCGCCGGGGCCGACATCACCCAGATCGTCGTACTGGAGCGCGGCGGGGGTCAGGCGATCGACGACGTCACCGTCTTCTGGCCGGACTCCTCTCCGAGGGAGCTTCTGGCTGACAGCCTTGCGAGCGTGCCCGGGGTGACCGTTGAGGGCGTGTGGGGCACGCGTGAGGCGCCGGGCACCTATCCCGAGCTGGAGATCCTCAAATACATCACCACGGCGGGAGACCGCGCGCTGGCCACACTGATCGACTCCATGCCGGTGCTGTTCAGCGCCGACTGGGCGGCGGTGGGAACCGAGGACGATCCACGCGCGCTCGTCCACTCCAGCTGGCGTGCCCCTTCCGAGGTCCCCTTCCCCCGGGAAACCCCGGGCCGCCCGACGGCGGCCACCTTCGACTCCGGTCTTCACGTGATCACCGCCCCGCTCCCGCCGCTGGCCCTGACCCTGTTGCTGGCCCGTGCGGACGGTCCCGCCTTCCACCGCGTCGAGGTGCACCGTCTCACCCGCATCCTGGAGATCTTCCTCACCCTGCCCGCCGTTGAGCGCGGCGTGGCCAGGAGGCTTCACCGGCCCGGCTGACAGCGGTTACGCAAGCATCCGGAAAACCCGCTAGAGTTCTCTCGTTGCCGCAGGGGAAACACCCGGCGAAAACACGCGGAAGTGGCTCAGTGGTAGAGCATCACCTTGCCAAGGTGAGGGTCGCGGGTTCGAATCCCGTCTTCCGCTCGAAGGGTCTTCGGGCTCTCACTCCGGTGGAGTGGCCGAGAGGCGAGGCAACGGCCTGCAAAGCCGTGTACACGGGTTCAAATCCCGTCTCCACCTCTCGTGTTTCATGAGGACGATTAGCTCAGCGGGAGAGCGCTTCCCTGACACGGAAGAGGTCACAGGTTCAATCCCTGTATCGTCCACCATCACCTGTCGCGGGTCAGAGCGCATGCCTCTGACCCGCGATTCGCGTTTTCCCTCACGGATGCGCCCCTGTCCGGCTAGGAGAGGCGACGTAGCTCATCGCTCACCAGCCGCACGACCAGGTCGTCCAGCGCGAGGACGGCGTACTCGGAGACGTGATACTGGTTGCCGCCTCCCGGGGAGGCACCGCCTGCACCGCCTGCACCGTAGGTGAGGAAGGTGAAACGTCCCATCGTGAGCTGAGCGAGCTGCCGGAACACGTACTCGCCCTGCTCGTCGAGCCCGGAGGAGGCGATCGGCTCGACCTTGATCCCGCGCTGGGCGGCCTGGAGCGCGTCGGCGGCGTAGTCCGGCGCGTCCTGGTAGTCGAGGTGGGGCGGCGCGTCGGCGATGAGGAACACGAGCTTGACGGCGCCGTTGTCCCAGGAGGGCTTGTTCAGAGCCTCGTGCAGGGCGGTGCTCAGGTCCTCGGGGCCGTCGCCCCCGCCATCGGCGCCGACCTCGACCAGAGCCCGGCGGAAGGCTCCCACGTCAGAGGTGAAGTCGGTGGTCCGGGTGAGGTAGGCGTCACCCCGGTCCCGGTAGAGCGTCATGCCGACCTGGAGTTCGGGATTCGACTCCAGCTTGCCGATGCGCTCGGCCACCGAGTCCACGCTCGACTTCAACCGGTCGATCTCATCGCTCATCGAGCTGGTCGTGTCGATGAGGAAGAGCACCTGAAGCTTCGCGCGCCCCTCCGGGCGGACGATTGGGAGCACCGCCTGCGGCGGATCGCCCTTGGCGACGGCCGTGGTCCCGCCGTAGGTGACGGTGATCTCGCCGGACGGACGCGTGAGCAACATCGCCCGCCCGTCGGCGTGGGTTCGCATCTCCTGGTCGCCCGCGCGAACGACGGCGCCGAACACCGGCCTCGTGTTCCGGTCGACGACGGTGACGATCCGGCGCCCACTCACGTCGACGTCGTGCACGGGCAGGCCGCGACCGGCGAACTCCTTGCGGTAGCGGAGATAGTCGGAGAACACCGCGTTGTCATCGACGCTCCCCGCCTGTAACCCCGATTGCCGTGGTTCTCCTGCCGCGCCTGCCGGGCCCGGCCCTCCCGAGGCCGCGGACACGGCGGCGTCCTCAGGAGGGGAGGTTGCGCCGCATCCGGCGGCGAGCATGACGGTGGGGAGCACGAGGGCGGCGAGAACGCGAACGCGATGACGTGTCATGCCTCTTCCGACGAAAGACGGCGTCCCGGAGTTCGGCGCGGAGCCCCACGGTGACCGTTCTGTACCTGACACGTGATTTCATGGGGCGGCGAACGGCCCTGGAGGCGCTGGCCGGGAGGGAAAACATGTTGGCCCCCGCCGCGCCGACGCGCGACAATTCGCGGAATTCCGGGAACCGAATCCGGTGACCCGAATGTCAGAGCCGCCCGGTCGCGGCGGGGAGGACGTGATGGACGAGCGGCGCATGGTGCGGATCTCCAAATACCTCGCCAAGCATCTGCGGCACCAGCCGGAGCGGATCGGGATCACGCTGGACGCCCACGGCTGGGTCGGGATCGACACACTTCTGGCCGCCGCCGCCGCGCACGGCTTCCCCGTCTCCCGCGCCGAGCTCGAGCGGGTCGTGGCGGACAACGACAAGCGGAGATACGTGATCGACGGAGACCGCATCCGGGCCAGTCAGGGCCACTCGGTGGCCGTCGACCTCGATCTCCCGGTGGCCGAGCCGCCCACTTTCCTCTATCACGGCACCGTGGCCCGGAACGTGGCGGCGATCCGCGCCGAGGGGCTGCGGCCGATGAACCGCCACCACGTCCATCTCTCCCCCGATCGGGAGACAGCCACCCGCGTCGGAGCCCGTAGAGGCGTCCCGGTCGTCCTCGTCGTGGACGCCGCCGCGATGCGCGCCGCCGGGCACGAGTTCCGGCTCAGCGCCAACGGCGTCTGGCTCACCGACCACGTCCCCCCATCGTTTCTCCGTCTTCTCGATTGACATCCTCCCGGCCCCAGAAAGGCCGGGATTCCCGGCCGAAACCGGGTGGTTCGCGGTTCACAGCCCGGCCCGGCGGCTGGAGGGCTCCCCGCGCTGCCCCCCATGCCCTGGGGCGGTCGTGCGATGTCGGCTTGGTTATCGCCGACCCCATCACCGGAGCGAGCCCCGCAGAGAACATCCGGAGAACACCACGAGGGACCGTTCCGCATTTCCTCCCCGCCCCGGGGGCATCCATGCTGGAGAAACGTGGTGAGGCGGTACGCCGTACCGGATCCACGGCACAGGGCGGCAGCGGTTCAGCCGAGGCGGGATCGCCGGGCTCACCGGCGGAGGCGATCCTGACCGCTGTCTCGCCCACTCGGAGAACGGGACGGTCGAGGTCATCGGCTCGGGACCGCTCCGCTTCTTCCTCAACTTCCACGAAGGCGTCGACATCGCGGACGAGGGCCACGAGGATTACCCCGTCCGCATCGGCGCAACGGGCAGGCTGGGCGACGGCACCGAGATAACGCGCATCATGCACGCGTTCGGGACGGTCCGCGGGGGCTGTGCGTCCAGCTGACCATACAGTTCCCTGCCGGCGCCCCCGAGCATGTCTTCGTCGGGCATCGGTGGCACTTCGCGTGCGAGTTCGTCAACCGGCTGAAGGCGGCGCACGCCGCCTCGTGACGGGGAAGCGCTCTTCTCCCTCAAGGCCCTGCACGGTTGTTCGGTTTAGTTGTTCGGCGTTGTCCGGTCGGCCTGGTTGTCCGCAGTTGTTTATACGGCGCTGACGCTCCGACCGTGAACAAAAACCGGCGGCTATGAAGGAGTCCGTCCACCGCCGTGGCGGACGCCGCCGGCACCGGCGGAGGCGACTCGAACCGAAACGCCGGGAAGCGACCCGGGCGACGGCCGCAGGAGCCGGGCCAAGAAAGGGTTTCACCCCATGCTCACGCAGCGATGCCTACGCGCCCCGAAAGCCGGGGCAAGCGGTGCGGATTTCACCGGGCGCGCCCGGCTGCTGGCCTCAGCCGCCTGCCTGGCGGTCGCCGCGCTGTCGGCGGCCGGCTGCGCGGGCGGCTCCGCTGAGCGTGCCGTCGCCCCACTCTCGGCGGCCGAAACAGCCCGTCTCGCCCAGACGGAACTCGTGCTGACGGGCCGGTGCATGGAGGCTCACGGCTTCCGTTTCGACACCGGAACGCCCCCGGCGGCCGCCGGCGAAGCCGACAGTCGCCATTTCGTCTTCGGCGTGGACGACATCGCGTGGGCGAAAGCACATGGATTCGCCCAGCCGGACGTGCAGGAGGGCGATCTGAAGCAGGAGAAAAACCCCAACGCCCGCTACTTCGAAAGCCTTTCCACGGCACGTCAGTCGGAATTCATGAAAGCTCTCTACGGCGACGCGAAATCGCGACGTGTCGCGGTCAGGCTGCCGTCGGGACACACCATAAGCGCCAGCGCGGAAGGCTGCCAGGCGGACGCCCAGGAAAAGCTGTACGGCGATTTCCGCACATGGTTCAACAACCAGACCATCACAGGCAACCTGAAGGCCGAAGTGATGCCGAAAGTGCTCGCCGACCCACGATTCAAAGCCCGGCAGCAGCAGTGGGCCCGGTGTATGGCGGACGCCGGTCATCCGACCGAAAGCATCCAGGCGTTCCGAGCCGCCTTCGTCGCCGAGAAGGCGCGGCTGACGGAGGCTGCGGCGACGCGCCTGGAACGGAAACTCGCGGTCACGGAAGCTCGGTGCGTGAATTCCACGCAGCTGAGCACAGTGGGCCGGGAGGTGCAGGAAACCTACACCAGGGAGGTGTTCGAGAAGCACTCCGGAACGGTGAACAGATATCGCGCCATGCAGCGCTCCGCACTCTCCCGTGCGCAGGCGCTGGCAAACGGCTGATCACGGCGCAATGCGCGCCCGTCCCCCTCGGTCCAGCCGGACACGAAATCACCGAGAAAGGAACAGATCAACATGAAGATGCGTATGAAGGTTCTGGCCGCCTCCGTCGCGGCACTCGCCGGAGCACTGGTGGTCTCCGCGCCGAACGCCGCCTCCGCCGGCACGGGCAACTGCGCCAGGGGCTACTTCTGTGCGTGGGTCGACGCCAACTACGACGGCGCGGGCGCCACCTGGGCCGGCAGCGACTCCATCTGGCCGAGCTTCATCTGGAATGAGGACTCCTCCTGGTCCAACAACGGCATCCAGGGCCCCGGCGTGCCGGCCTGGGTCAGGGTCTACTCGCTGAACTTCCAGCAGGGTTCCCAGAACCTCTGCATCGGCCCCGGCCAGAAGATCAGCTACAACGCCGGCGCCAACGACAACGGCCAGTCGCACGGCTGGTACAGCGGCTGCTGACCGGCTGAGCCCGGCCTCGTCGCTCTCGCCTCCATGAGGGTGCACCGTTCTTCGGCACCACACGGGCCGTGGCCCCCTCTCCGGCCCGCCCCCGGGCTCGACGGTGAGACGGCCCGGCGAGAGTGATCGGTTGTACGGCGCGCGGAGTTCCCGGCGAACGGAGTCTCGATCAAGAGCACCCCTGCCGTCCAGGAGCTTCGCGCGCCGGCCCCTTGGACGACCGCGCCCCTGCGCGGTTCCCCTCCGGCCGGCTCGCGTTCCCCGGGCGAGCCGGCCGGACGGCGGATGGGCGAATGAGACCCGGACGGCGGACGGCCGGGGGAAACGGCGTGAGACGGCACGAGACGGCACGAGACGGCGTGAGACAGCGTGAGACGGAACGCGGGCCGGTCGCACACGGCACGACTCGCCGGACAGCCCGGTCACCGGACTGTCCGGATCCCGATACCTCGGTGACCGGAAATTGTCGGTGGGCCCTGCCACGCTGAGCGGACAGCCCGACGGGTGACGTCTCCTCTGGAGACACCCCAGCCCGGACGGCGAGCCACCGATCACACGAACCTCTCCAGGAGCACGTCATGCTCACCACCGACTACGTCTCCGGCGCCCCCAACTGGATCGACCTGGGATCGCCCGACATCGAGGCCGCGACCGCCTTCTACGGCCCCCTGTTCGGCTGGAGCTTCCAGTCGGCCGGCCCCGAGGCGGGAGGCTACGGCTTCTTCCAGTTCGACGGTAAGACGGTCGCCGCCGTCGGGCCGCTCGACGAGGGGGCGACCTCCGCCTGGACGCTCTACTTCCAGACCGCCGACGCCGACGCCACCACGAAGGCCGTCGAGCAGGCGGGTGGCACCGTGCGCTTCACACCGTTCGACGTCTTCACCAACGGCAGGATGGCCGGGTTCACCGACCCCGGCGGCGCCGAGTTCGCCGTCTGGCAGCCCGGCACGACCACGGGCCTGGACCTCGTCACCGCCCCCGGCTCGCTGGCCTGGACCGAGCTGTACGTCCCGAACCCGGACGCCGTCCGCTCCTTCTACCAGTCGGTCTTCGACTGGAAGACTCGGGACATGCCGTTCGGCGACGCGACCTACATCATGTTCTCGGCCGCCGAGGGGGAGAACGCCGACCAGGGTGGCCTCATGCCTCTCCAGGAGGGCGACAGGCCGCACTGGCTGCCCTACTTCGAGGTCCCCGACGCCGACGCGACCGTCGCCCTGGCCCAGGAGCTCGGCGGCGTCGTCCTCGTTCCCGCGACGGACATCCCCGATGTCGGCCGCTTCGCCATCCTCTCCGACCCCCACGGCGCCCGCTTCGCCGTCATCACCAGCACCCCCGCCTGAGCGGACCGTGAGGCGGTGTCCGGCCGCTGTCATCGATCGGCCCGGACACCGCCTCACGGCGCCCGCTTCACACGACCGGCACCAGCAGCGCCTCAACACGGGTGAAACAGGTCATCAGTTCCTGACGAGACGCCGCCAAGCTGATCGATGCGGGGAGACGGACGTGGTGAAGGCGGACCGGTGATGACGACTGCCGCTCGCTTCCTGGCATGCGGCCGTACTCGGAGCTCGCACGAGTGACCGGGACACGGTCAGACGGACAGCTCGCGCCCGCGTGAGGCGACCCGACCACCGAGGAACCCGAGCACCCCGCCGACGACGGTGAGGACGGGAAGGAGGACGGCCGCCCCTGTCAGGAGACTGACGTTCATGTACGAACGCATGGAGGACCAGCCACTGGAGGCGAACGCCACGACCTTGTCGTGCTGCTGGCTGACCAGGCCGAAGAACAGGTTGTCGATGGCGAGGAACGTCACCGTGATCGTGACGCCGATGACCAGTCCCGCCACCGCCCCGCTCTTGGCCCCGGCGTTCCTGGTGTTCGCACGGCGACGGCCACGCCCTCCGATCACGGCCAGCAGGATCCCGATGAGCAGATACATCCCCAGGATCAGGATCTCGTTGCCGAGATCCCCGTCACTGTCGTCGGGGCCGCCGGGGAACAGCACGTTGGTGAGGAAGGCCACGATCGCGACGAGACCGCCGACGAGAAGTCCGTCACCGGCTCCCCGACGTAAGGCGCCGTCGGCTGAGAACACTGTCATCACATGTCTCCTGACCAGGTAGGCATCGATCAGGCCCGCGACGAGGTCGAGGGCCAGGGGGAAAGTACGTTGCCCGCGGTCGTCGGCCAGCTCGGTGACCAGGTCGGTGAACTCCTCGCCGTAGCGCCGTCGCCACCAGCGGGGATAGAGCCCGGCCAGGAAGAGCAGCAGGCGCCCGCGTGTCCCGCCGTTCATGTGTCCGTCGCCAGACGGAACAGGCCGATCTCGGTCACGGCACGGGCATGCTGGAGATACTCCCGCAACGCGGCGGTCCCGGCCTCGGTCATCCGGTAGGGGCGGCGGCGCTGCTCCGCCGCCAGCGGCTGGACCAGCCCCCGCTGCTCCAACCGGGTCAGCGCGCCGTACAGGGTGCCGGGTCCCAGCCTCACACCGGCGAACTCCTCGATGTCGCGCAGCAGCGCGTATCCGTGTTTGTCGCCACCGGCCAGACTGCTCAGGATCAGCACCGCCGGATCGGCGAATCGCCCGAGTCCATCAAGGTCCATCCGCTCACCATCCTTATTACGTGCCACGGTATATCGTGCCACGTAATAAATAGCCCTCACAAGGCTCATGGCCGAGCTTCAGTCCGTGCCCTCGCCCTTCTCGTTCGTGGCGCCTTTCTCTCACCGCCCGCACCCCGGCGACGGCCCACGCGACCTCCGGCGGGCTCGCGTCGCCCGAAGCGCGGCACACTGAGGTCGTGACGACGCCCCCGTGGAGCAGCGCTTGAGTGAGTTCGACGTGTTCCTGGCCGACTGTCCCGCTCGCACCACACTGGAGCTGATCGCCGACACCTGGTCGGTCGTCGTGGTGTACGGCCTGGGGCCCGGCCCGCTGCGCTACAGCGACCTGCGCGACCGGATCGGCGGAATCAGCAACAAGGTGCTGACCCAGACCCTGCGCAGGCTGGAGCGCGGACGCCTCGTCGAACGGCGGCCGCTGGCCACCGCACCGCCAGGCGTGGAATACCGGCTGACCGGCCTCGGGCGGAGCCTGCTGGAGCCGGTTTCGGTGCTCGCCCGGTGGGCCGAGAAACACGCCGACGAGCTAGGGGGCGACGACGGCTGACACCGTGTGAGGCACCGAGGGGTTCCCCACGTCTCCCTACCGTCCTGGCCATGAGAATTGGAATCTTCGGCGCCGGGGCGATGGCCGACGCACTCGGTACCCAGTGGGCCGCCGCCGGCCACGAGTTGATGATCACGGGCAGGACGCCGGCCAAGGCGAGGGCCCTGGCCGACAGGTGGGGCGCCCGCGCCGGCGATGTCGCCGAGGTCGCGGAGTTCGCCGAGGTGGCTCTGATCGCGGTCCTTCACCAGGACATTGCGAGCGTGCTGACCGGGATCGGCGATGGACTGCGCAGCAAGGCGATCATCGACTGCAACAACCCGGTCGAGACAGCGCACTTCACGCTGGTCACCGATGCGGGCCGGTCGATGGCACAGGACATCGCGCGGGCCACCGGCGGCCACGTGGTCAAGGCGTTCAACCTGTGCCACGCCCGGGTCTGGGAGATGCGCCCGCCTGTGTTCGACGGCCGCCGCCTGGTCGTGCCCTACTGCGGTGACCACGCCGCCGCCTGCGAGAGGGCCAAACGCCTGATCACCGACCTGGGGTGCGAACCGCTGCCGGTCGGCGACCTGCGTCATGCGCACCATTTGGAGGCCATGGCCGCGATCGTGATCTCACTGCTCTTCGGCGGGCACGATCCTCACACGGTCTTCAACCTCATCCAACCCGCTACGGGCCGCGCGGGCACGCCACCGGAAGTCGCCTGACCGGCGCCGCGCGTGCCGAGGTCGGCGACGCCCGCAACGAACCGCTCGGCGAAGTCGACCTCGACCCACCAGGCCCGCTCGACGGGTCAGGAAGTGGAGGAGGGCTCGGGCGTCCCGTTCGGCCATATGCAGTACGACGAGGCTCCCAAACTCAATACGACGTTGTCGTCGGGCCCGGTGGACGCAAGGGAAAGCAGGAAGTCGTCGGGACGGGAACGGCCTGAAATGTTGAGGCCGTTCGGAGAGACACCCTCGATGTAGTGGCCCTGCTGCTCCCAGTACTGAGCCTTTTTCAACCTGAAGCCGCAGGTCATGGAAGCGGTACGGCGTGCGGCATCTGATCGACAAAGAAAGAAGCCCCTGGTAGAAGGGTTGTCGACCAAGATCAACCTATGCACCAGAGGCTTCGAGTTGCTGTT